>JABZLU010000009.1:0-13108 GCA_015256605.1 Solobacterium sp. | reverse complement strand
GAGTGGCAGAAAGCAGAGAATGTGCATTTGATTGTGCCAGAGTATTTAAAGTCATCCGATGCATATAATATTCATAAATAATGATTCGAAAGATGATAGAAACAGATCTACTGCAAGTCGTAGATCTTGAAAATATTTGTTTTCCAAAAGGGGGATGGACCTTAGAACAGTTCCGTTATGAACTATTGGAAAATCCTTTCTCCAACTTATTGGTTTTTGAAGAGAATCAAATAATTGTTGGATATATTGATTGGTGGATTACTTATGAGCAAGCTCAACTTGCAAATATTGCGGTTCATCCTGCTAGTCAGAAACAAGGTATTGGTCAACAATTATTGAATGAAGCTCTTCAAGATGCTATTGAAGAAGAGTGTGAAAATATGACATTGGAAGTACGTATCTCAAATGAGCGTGCGATACAATTCTATGAGAAAAATGGGTTTATTTCGGTGAATACTCGCAAGAATTATTATGATGATGGCGAGAATGCATATCTAATGATTAAACCCTTAGGAGGTTTATAAATGACATTGATTTTAGCATTAGAATCTAGCTGTGATGAAACAGCGTGTGCGATTATTAAGGATGGTAAAGAAATATTATCTAATATCGTATCATCACAGATAAATGTTCATACACAATATGGTGGTGTTGTGCCAGAGGTAGCTAGCCGTATCCACGTTGAAAATATATCAACAGTTATTGATGAAGCATTAAAGAAAGCCAATCTAACTATGGATGATATTGATGCGATTGCATATACGCAAGGACCTGGTTTAATTGGTTCTTTACATGTGGGCGTACAAGCAGCTAAGACAATTGCTTGGACATTCCATAAGCCATTAATTCCAATTAACCATATGACAGGTCATATCTGGGCAAATAACTTTGTGGCAGATTTAAAGTTCCCATTACTAGCGTTAGTGATTTCTGGGGGACATACACAACTTGTTTATATGGAAAATGATTGGGACTATAAAGTCATTGGCACAACTAAGGATGATGCGATTGGTGAAGCATATGATAAGGTATCACGTGTATTAGGTACAGGCTATCCTGGCGGTCCAGTCATCGATCGTATGGCAAAAGAGGGTAAAGAACATTATAAGTTACCATCTCCAAAGACAGATGGTGTATATGATTTCAGTTTCTCAGGCTTGAAGACAGCTGTATTACAGTTAATTCAACGTGAAGAAAAAGCAGGTAATGAAATCATCAAAGAAGATGTAGCATATGCTTTCCAGGAAACTGCCTTAGGACAATTAACAGGAAAGACATTACAGGCTGTCGAGGATTTAAAGCCAAAGATGTTAGTTCTAGCAGGGGGTGTTGCGGCGAACTCAAGATTAAGACAGTTAATGACTGAGAAGATGCAAGCATATCCAAATACGCAACTAGTGATTCCACCAATGTATTGTTGTACAGATAACGCAGCCATGATTGGTGCAGTTGGTTATGTTGCATACAAGCATGGATTATTTGGAGACCTTGCGGCAGCAGCTGATCCAGGACTCATGATGCCAGGTGAAGAATAAATTTAGCAATTTTTTCACAAATGGTGTTAAAATAGAGGACGGTGATAAATATGAGCGAAAAGAAAGTGCCAAAGGCAACATTACAACGATATCCTGTCTATTTAAAAGCATTACGTAAGCTTCATGCGGATGGGATAAACAGAATTATGTCCAGGGAGTTGGCGGACTACGTATCAATCGAGTCAACAACAATCCGTCGTGACTTTAGTTTTTTAGGAAACCTTGGGAAACAGGGTTATGGTTATAACGTTGAAGATTTAATAAGTATTTTCTCTAATCAACTTGGTGTAAACTTCGATGAGAAGATTATTCTTGTCGGTGCTGGTAACCTTGGAAAAGCGTTATTGAATTACAATCACTGGAACCATATTGTCGGTGAAATCGTATGTGCATTTGATTTACATCCAGAGAATGTAAAGAAGTCATCTGTACCTGTATATAGTATGGATGAGATAGCTGAAAAGATGCCAAAAGGCTGCCGTATCGCTATTTTGTGTATCTCACAAGATGTACAGAAGACAGTAGATTTATTGGTTGCACATGGCATTCATGGATTTGTAAGTTTTGCGATGGAACATTTCTCGGTTCCATCAGGAGTATATGTACGACAGGTAGATGTCGTATCTAGTATTCAGGAATTGGTATTTGAAACCAATGCAATGAATAACTAATGTAGAAATAAGAATGGAGATTGAATAAGTATGCCTACAGAAATGAGTATCCGCGAACTATATCAGTTAGCGAAAGATGGAACAACACTAGAACTAGACCAGTTAGATTTTATCCAACTACAGGGATGGGTTCGTACAAACCGTGCTGGTAAGAATGTATCTTTTATTGCCTTAAATGATGGAACATTCTTTAAGAATGCACAGATTGTGTATTCTTCTGATACTCTTTCCAATTACGCTGAAGTTGCCAAGTACTTAACAGGTACAGCAGTTTCTGTTGTTGGTAAATTTGTATTAACACCAGAAGCTTCTCAGCCATTTGAAATTCAGGCAACTGAAATTAATTTAGAAGGTGAATGCGATAGCACATATCCTTTACAAAAGAAGAGACATACATTTGAGTACTTGCGTGAGATTGGTCATTTAAGACCACGTACAAATACTTTCTCTGCTGTATTTAGAGTACGTTCTGTGCTAGCAATGGCAATTCATCAATTCTTCCAAGATCAAGGATTTGTGTATGTACATACACCAATCATCACTGGTGCTGATGCGGAAGGTGCAGGCGAAACATTTACTGTTACAACACGTGAAGATGGAAAATATGAAGAAGATTTCTTCGGTAAGCATGCCTCACTAACAGTATCTGGTCAGTTACAAGCTGAAGCATATGCAATGGCATTTAGAGATATTTATACATTTGGACCAACTTTCCGTGCAGAGAACTCTAATACAACAACACACGCAGCTGAATTCTGGATGATTGAACCGGAAATGGCTTTTGCGGATTTAGATTACAGTATGGATGTGATTGAGGATATGTTGAAGTACTGCATTAACTATGTTATGGAAATGTGTCCAGAAGAACTTGCGTTCTTCAATGAAAGAATTGATACATCTCTATTAGAACGTCTTGAGCATGTAAGAACTTCAACCTTCAAGCGTTTACCATACACAGAAGCAATTGAAATCTTAAAGAATGCGGATGTGAAGTTTGAAAATAGTAATATTTACTGGGGTATGGATTTAAACACAGAGCATGAACGTTACATTACGGAGAAGGTTGTTAAGGGCCCTACATTCTTAATTGACTATCCAGAGGAAATCAAAGCATTCTATATGCGTCGTAATGATGATGGTAAGACAGTTGCGGCATGTGACTTATTAGTGCCAGGTGTTGGTGAACTTGTTGGAGGAAGCCAACGTGAAGAGAGACTTGATATTCTTGAAAAGAAGATGGAAAGTCTTGGCATGAATGTAGAAGGTTATCAGTGGTATCTTGACTTGCGTAGATATGGTGGTTGCCAACATGCAGGTTTTGGCTTAGGATTTGAACGCTTAGTAATGTATATTACAGGTATGGAAAATATTCGTGACGTTATTCCTTTCGCAAGAACACCACGAAACTTAAACTTCTAAAAGAAATTATGATATGGGAGTGGTAATGCAAACGGCTGCCACTTCCATTTTTATGGAGGTAACGATGTTATATCAAGTTAGTAAAGCCTCAAAATATTATGGCGTCGATACAATCTTTGAAGATGTTAATTTTGAGATTAAAGGTACAGAGAAGATTGCCCTCGTTGGTAGAAATGGTTGTGGAAAAACAACCTTTTTGCGCTGCATGTGTGGAGAGGAACAATTTGATAAAGGAACTATCTCACAGCAGAATAATACGGTGATTGGATACTTATCACAGAAGGTATTACCACATGATGAAAGAACCGTTGAAGAAGAACTACGCCTTATTTATGAACCGGTATTTGTGATGCAAGCAAGAATGCATGAATTAGAAAAGCAAATGGAAATAGATGCTAGTGAAAAGGTTCTTGCGCAATACGCTAGTGTTCAAGAACAGTTTGAAGCGATGAATGGATATCATTGGGAATCGGAGATGAAAACAGTCTTTACGCGCTTTGGTTTTCCCATTGAAGATCTTCAAAAGAAAATTGGAGAGTTCTCTGGTGGACAAAAAACACGTATCGCGTTTGTAAAACTACTATTATCAAAACCGGATATCTTATTATTGGACGAACCTACAAACCATCTAGATATTGATGCGATTGAGTGGTTGGAAGGCTATGTAAAGAATTATCCAAAGGCTGTCGTTATTGTATCGCATGACCGTATGTTTTTAGATCATACAGTGGACGTTGTATATAATATGGAATACGGAAAGATGAAACGTTATCCAGGTAATTATTCCAACTATGTCATCCAACGTGAAAATGATATTGAACGCCAACAATCCGCATACGCAAGACAACAGAAAGATATCCAACGCTTAGAGGCGCTAATTGAAAAGTTCCGTTATAAAAAAAATAAAGCAGCTTTTGCGCAGTCTAAAATTAAATATTTAGAGCGTATGGACCGTATTGAAGTCGACCAAACTGATGATAAAACATTCCATGCCAAGTTTACACCGCGTGTAAAGGGTGGTGAGAAAGTATTGGAAGTTGAAAATCTTGCGATTGGATATGACCATGTCCTTACGACAATATCAATGAAGATGCGTCGTGGAGATAGAATTGCGATTATTGGCCCAAACGGTACCGGAAAATCAACATTTGTAAAGACACTTATGCATATCGTTCCTGCACTATCTGGTAGTTTCTTGTTTGGTCACCAAATTGAACAGGGATACTTTGATCAACAGCTTGCACAATTCTCTTCTGGTAAAACAGTACTAGAAGAAGTTTGGGATGAGTATCCAGATTTGGATCGAACAACTGTTCGCAGTGTATTAGGTCAGTTTCTATTCTCGGCGGATGATGTATTTAAAACCGTTGATGTTTTATCGGGTGGAGAGAAGGTACGCCTATCCTTTGTAAAACTATTATTACAACATGCCAATATGCTAATCCTGGATGAACCAACAAACCACTTAGATATTCCAGGCAAGGAAGCACTTGAGTTATCCCTAAAGGGATTTACTGGTTCGATATTATTTGTTTCACATGACCGTTACTTTATTCAACAGATGTCAACAGGTTTATTAATTCTAAGTAACGATGGCTGTAAGTTTGTAAATCAAACTTATGATGAATACATGAATCAAGAACCTGTACAAATAAGCGAAGCAAAACAAACAAGTAGTGAACCAAATCCTAAAAAAGAAGTGAAGAGGGCACTATCACCAGAAGCACGTCGTCGTGAGATTGCGAAACTTGAACGATTGATTACAGAAAAAGAAGCGGAGTTAGAAGAGATGCGTGAACTTCGCTTTGAACCAGAATATTATCAAGATTATCAAAAGATGAATGATTTAGATCAAGATATAGATGATATTCATAATGAGTTAGCACATCTAGAAGAAAGATGGGCATCATTGTTAGAAGAAGTATCATAATAAAAAGCCTGTAATTGCACAGGCTTTTTATATGGCGGAGAAGAAGGGATTTGAACCCCCGCACGCTTTCACGTCTAGCGGTTTTCGAAACCGCCCCCTTCAGCCTCTTGGGTACTTCTCCGATGCTGAACAATTATATCATAGAAAGGATGAAAATCGAAGGAAGCGAAAGACAAGCAAAGAATTCAGAAGATACACTTTTATGAAAATATTTTCATAAAAGAAAAAATATCAGGAAATATTTTCAAAAACGTTTACAAACTATTGACATCATTTTAGGATTTGCGTAATATTACTGGTATATTAAGAGAGGGAGTTCTCTTAACTTAGGAGGAAGAGGAATTTATGAAAAAAGCACTATTGGGTTCTCTTGCCGCTGTTTTAGCTCTTGCAGGTTGCAATGGCAAAGGTGGACAGACAACTGCATCACAATCTGAAGACTTTAGATCCGTCTATTCTTTGGATATGCAGAGCTTAGACTACACAGTTTCCAACAAGGCAGTTGATAACGAAAATACAGCAAACTTTGTTGACGGCTTATTAGAAAATGATAAGTACGGTAACTATGTACCTGCTCTTGCTGAGTCTTATGAATCTAACGAAGATAAGACAGAATGGACATTTAAGATTCGTAAGGGTGTTAAATGGGTAACAAATGAAGGCGAAGAATATGCTGAATTAAAGGCACAGGACTTCGTTACTGGTCTTCAACACGCAGCAGACTTCAAGTCTGGAACAAAATACTTAGTAGAAGGTCTTATTAAGAACTTCTCTGAATATGAAGCAGGTGAAGTACCATTTGACAAGGTTGGTGTAGAAGCTGTTGATGATTATACATTGAAGTATACTCTTGAAAAACCAGCATCTTATTTCTACTCTCTAACAACTTATGGTATTTTATTCCCAATCAATGAAGACTTCTTAAATTCAAAGGGTTCTGGATGTAAGTTAGGTTCCCCTGAGTTATATGCCTGTGATTTCGGTATTGTTGATCCATCATCTATTCTTTACAATGGTGGTTACATCTTAACAAACAACACAGCTAAGTCTATCGTTGAATTCACAAAGAACCAGAACTACTGGGATGCAGAACACGTATATATCAATAAGGTAACTTATACATATGATGATGGTTCTGATGACCACTCAATCATGAACGGTTTCGAAGCTGGTACATATACATCTGCTTCTATCCGTGGTACATGGTCAACTGAAGAATTCGATAAGTACATGGATAAGTACAAGGATAACGTTTATATTCCTATGACAGATGGTGGTACATTCTCATTGTCATTCAACTATAACCGTCGTTCATTCAACAATACAAACAAGACAACAGATGCTGAAAAGGAAAACACACATAAGGCTATCCTAAATAAGAACTTCCGTCTTGCTTTACAGGCTGCATTCGATAGAGTTGCTTACTTAAAGCAAAGAGTTGGAGATGAAACAGCTGCTAAGGCTTCACTACGTAACGAATTAGTACCTACAACTTTCGTTCAAATCAAGGGTGAAGATTATGGTAAGACAGTTGCTAAGCTTGTTACAGAACAGACAGATGTATTTGGCAATTCATTAGACCTTTCTGAAGGACAGGATCCATACTACAACCCAGATAAGGCAAAGGAATTACTTGCTAAGGCTGCTTCTGAAGCTGGATTAACATTACCTGTTTCTCTAGACTTAGTAACATTATCAACAATGTCATTTGCAGTTAACCAGGCTAATTCTTTAAAGAAGTCTGTAGAAGCTGCTACAAATGGACAAATCTTAATTAATGTTATGCCAATTGATAAGGATGCTTACTATGCAGCAACATACCTTGCAACAAGTGGTAATGAATCTGACTGGGATATCTCTACAGCAGTAGGTTGGAACCCAGACTACTTAGATCCAAGAAGTTACCTAAATATCTACAGCCCAGTAAATGGCGACCAGTTAATTTCAGTTGGTCTAAATGGAACATCTGATCCAGACAACTATCAGGATTCTGATAAGGCTGCTATGGAAGCTGTTGGATTATTCGATTACCAGAAGTTACTTGAAGAAGCTGATGCAATTACGGATGACTTAGATGCTCGTTATGCAGCATATGCTAAGGCTGATGCATGGATTATTGAAAATGCATTCGCTATCAGTGTACAGTGCACAGTTGTAGCAAATACAGTTACAAGAAACGTTCCATTCGTAGGACCATACTCAATTGCCGGACAAGGTGGTAGCAAGTTCAAGCTAAGACGTGTTCAAAAGGATATCGTTACAAGCAAGGACTACTACGCAGCTAAGGAAGCTTGGTTGAAAGAACGCGCTAAGTCTGCTAGCAAATAAATCCTAGAATCTTTACAAAGTAAAGTTTCATAAGCAATTTAAAAGACAGATATCATTAATCGATGAGTCTGTCTTTTCTTTCTCTTATAAATGACAATATGGATACAGTATAGAGGGTATTTTTATGCCTATGAATAAATATTCATCTTGTTTGAAAATGAAAATTAATATGAAATTAAACGTGAAAAAAATTATATTTTAGTGAAATACGTAGTCTTATATGGTATTATAACTACTATGAAAAGGTAGGGGTGAGTTATATGAAGCGTTACATTTTAGGCCGTGTAATCAGATCGTTCTTCTCGATTTTTGCGGTTGTTACAATCGCATTGGTTTTGGTCTATACGCTGACACCGCGCGACAATATCTTTACAACTGATACAACTTACCAAAAGTTGAAGAGCGCGGATGATAAAATCAAATACAAATACAACACCTGGGAAAGCCTAGGTTATCTCCGTTTTGAGGAACAGAAGGACCTATGTGCAAACACAAGTGATTATGATGCATGTATGGTTACTGATTCTGATTTATTGAAAGAACAGGTTAAGAAGTATGAGTCAGATGGATATACAATTCAAACATATTCAGATGGTAAATACTATGCCTATAAAGATTATTCTGTTCCTGAACTTGTACTTAACTGGTTTGGTAGATTAATTGAAGTGGATCATCCATGGAGAATGTATGATGGTCATAACGAAAATATGGAAAGAAAAGTCTATATTGAGAATGACTATAATGGTCTACCTGCTATTAAGTGTGCAGGTTGTGAGCATAAGTATCTTGTGTATATGGATGGAAGCTTCCCATTTATCCACCAAAATATTGTTGGATTGAATTTTGGTATTTCTTATCCAACATTTAGTGGTGTAGACGTAACTGCTGTTATTACACAGACACAGGGTAATGCAAAGAGTCAGGAAGTGACTTTTGAAACTGGAAAGTCATCTTCTTCTGCTGTTAATTTACATTCATGTACATATAAATATTCTGAATTGTTAGACAATATTGATAAGGGTAAGTTTAATGATAACTATGCAAACTGTTCATCTAACTTACAAGATCCATCAATGGTTACTACATCAGCAATTCAAGGTTTAATTGCCTTATTGATTACTTATTTATTTGGTATTCCAGCCGGTATGGTCATGGCTGCGAATAAGGGTAAGTGGCAAGATAAGCTTGGTACAGTTTATATCAATATTATGAGTGCTGTTCCTTCACTTGCATTTATTTATTTCGTTCGATCAATTGGTATGACACTTGGCTTACCGGATAAGTTCCCAGTGTATGGTGCACGTGATATTCGTTCCTATATTATGCCTATCTTGATTCTTGGTTTATTGAGTACAGGTGGACAGATGCTATGGATTAGACGTTACATGGTTGACCAATCAAGTTCTGACTATGTTAAGTTTGCACGTGCTAAGGGTCTTTCTAATAGTGAAATTTTCCGAACACATATTTTACGTAATGCAATTATTCCATTCGTAAATGGTTTCCCATCAGCTGTTATTATGACAATTTCTGGTGCGGTTATTACAGAAACTGTTTTCGCGATTCCTGGTATGGGTAAGATGTTGCCAGATAGTATTAAGGCATACAATAACCCAATGGTTATTGGTCTAACATTTATTTTCACTGCTGTTTCTATTTTTGCCTTGTTATTAGGTGACTTACTCGTTACAGTTGTTGATCCTCGTATTCAGTTACAGGCAAAAGGAGATTCGAGATAATGTCAGAAATCAGAGATGAGAGATTTACTTTTGTCGCATTAGACGACTTTGCATCAGAAAGACTGAATAGTCCTAAATATTCTTATTGGAAGAGTGTATTTAGAAAGTTCTTTAGTAGTAAGATTGCGATTTTCTTCTTAGTACTAACATTATTAACTTTATTCTTGTCTTATATTTTACCGTTTATTAGTGGATATGATCCAACTGTTCAAACACATATCAACGACTTCTCACGTCGCTTCGTTGCGCCTAACCTCCAATTCTGGTTTGGTACAAACCAAGTAGGTGATTCGCTCTTTGATGTAGTTTGGGCAGGTGCTAGAACATCATTAAGTCTTGCGATTATCGCGACATTTATTACAAATGTGATTGGTGTTATTGTAGGTGCGTTCTGGGGTTATTCACGTAAGATGGACGTAATCATGATTGAAGTTTACAACATCATTGCAAACGTTCCATTTACATTAGTTGTTATTATCTTGTCCTATGTATTAGGACCTGGATTCTGGCAGTTGGTATTCTGTTTATGTATTACTTCTTGGTTAGGTATGGCCTATAGTATTCGTATTCAGGTTATGATGATTCGTGACCGTGAATATAACTTAGCTTCAAGATGCTTAGGTACACCTACAGCTAAGATTATTCAACATAACGTATTACCATTTATGATTCCGATTATCGTAACATCGATTTCTAGAGATGTTCCAAGCTTTATTTCCTATGAGGTGTTCTTGTCTTACTTAGGAATTGGTTTAACTGAAAAAGAAGTTTCTTTGGGTAGACTGATTTCAAGTAACTCAGCATATATGACTTCTGCTCCATATTTATTCTGGATTCCAGTAGCTGTAGCAGCAGTTATCTCAATTTCACTCTATATCGTCGGACAGACTTTGGCAGATGCTTCTGATCCAAAGACACATATGTAAAGGAGGGTATCATGGCAGAAGAAACATTAGCTAAAAATTTAGATATCACCTTTGATAATACCGACAAAGAGGCAGTATTATCTGCTCGTGATATTATTGTTGAATTTACAGTTCGTGACCGTGTTTTAACTGCAATTCGTAACGTTTCATTAGATCTTTACGATGGTGAAACTCTCGCAATTGTAGGTGAATCTGGTTCTGGTAAATCTGTATTTACAAAAACATTTACAGGTATGTTAGAAAAGAATGGTAATATCCCACAGGGTAAGATCATTTTTGAAGGAAGAAATTTATTAGAAAATACTTCTGATAAAGACTGGGAAGAAATTCGTGGTAAGAAGATTGCAACAATCTTCCAAGACCCAATGACTTCCTTAAACCCAATTCGTACGATTGGTTCACAGATTACTGAGGTTATTGTAAAACACCAAGGTGTTGATTTGATTGAAGCTCGTAAGATTGCGGTTGATTTAATGAAGCGTGTAGGTATCAACAACGCAGAAAACCGTTTTGATGAATATCCATTCATGTATTCTGGTGGTATGCGTCAGCGTATCGTTATTGCGATTGCGTTAGCTTGCCGTCCTCGTATCTTAATTTGTGACGAGCCAACAACTGCGTTAGACGTTACAATTCAGGCACAGATTATTAAGCTGATTAAAGACTTGCAAGAAGAGTATCACTTTACAACTGTTTATATTACGCATGACCTTGGTGTCGTTGCGAATGTAGCAGATAAGGTTGCAGTTATGTATGCAGGTCAGATTGTTGAATACGGAACAGTAGAAGAAGTATTCTATGATCCTAAGCATCCATACACATGGGCACTTTTAAGTTCTATGCCTCAGTTAGGTATTAAGGGTCAAGATTTATATGCAATCACAGGCACTCCTCCAAGCTTATTTGAGCAGGTGGTAGGTGATGCGTTTGCGCCACGTAATCCTTATGCGATGAAGATTGACTTTGAGGAAGAACCTCCAATGTTCGCCGTAAGCAATACACATTTAGCGAAGACATGGTTATTAGATCCACGTGCACCAAAGGTTGAAAAGCCTGAAGTAATTCGTGACTTGCATGAAAGATTATTGAAGACGTTAGGTGAAGGAGGTACATATCATGGATAACAACGAAAAAGAAGTACTAGTTGAAGTCAAAAATCTTGAAGTAACTTTCACCAATGGTAAGAATAAATTTGTTGCAGTACATGATGCTAACTTCCAAGTATATAGAGGAGAAACATTCTCTCTTGTAGGTGAATCTGGTTCCGGTAAGACAACAATTGCTCGTGCAATTAACCGTATTAATCCAATTAGTAATGGTGAAGTCTTATTTGAAGGAAAGCGTATTTCTGGAAAGATTTCTCGTGAACTTGATAAGGAAGTTATTCGTAAGATTCAGATGGTCTTCCAAGATCCAGCTGCTTCTTTAAATGAACGTGCTACAGTCGATTATATCGTTTCTGAAGGTCTTGTTAACTTTAAGTTATATAAGGATGAAGCAGATCGTTATGACCAAGTTGTTTCAGCGTTAAATGAAGTAGGTCTTTTGGAAGAACATATGTCACGTTACCCACATGAGTTCTCAGGTGGACAGCGTCAACGTATTGGTATCGCTAGAGCGATTATCATGAAGCCTGATTTATTGATTGCGGATGAGCCTATTTCAGCGCTTGACGTATCAATTCGTGCGCAGGTATTGAACTTATTAAAGAGATTACAGAGAGAACGTGGATTAACATGTATCTTCATTGCACATGACTTGTCTGTTGTACGTTTTATCTCTGATCGTATTGCGGTTATTCACTTAGGAAGAATTGTGGAACTTGCAGAAACAAATGAATTGTTCCTCAATCCATTACACCCATATACACAGTCATTATTAGGAGCAGTTCCTATTCCTGATCCACAAATTGAAAAGGCGAAGGTTGTTAAACCATATTCATTGGATAGTCATCATTATAATGAAGATAAACCAGCATTCCATGAAATTAAGCCTGGACACTTTGTATGGGCAAATAATGCTGAATTAGCTGAATATCGCAAAAACATGAAGTAAAAATGTTTTCTAAAAACGAATGAGTAATTACGCTTGTAATGAAAATTCGTTTTTATTTGGAGCAATTTAATTGCGAATCGTAATTTAGCATGTTACCATATCCTAGCAAAGTATAACTTTGCTTTTTTTATGGAGGGATATCAATGGTTAAAAAATTAACAGTTATAGTATTGGCTTTGATTTTAGGGTTAGGCGGTATCGTATCATTTACATCTAGAGTAAGTGCTCTGGAGGCTGGTAAGATTTGGTTAAATGATGACGACACTATCACATATGCAACGATCAATGATGCAGTAGCAGCTGGTAATACAGGCGATACAATCCGAATTAGCGGTCTTTTTGATACTACAAACGCCGCATTTAGAGATGCAGTAGTGAATAATGATATGACTTTAGAAGTTGTTTCAGATACTACAATTCTCAATGACGATGATGACCAGAATGGAATTACAATTGCGAGTGGATCACATATTAAAACTGTAAATGGTTCTACTTTAAATATGCA
>JABZLU010000099.1:0-4310 GCA_015256605.1 Solobacterium sp. | reverse complement strand
CGCAATGATAATTATAGTATTAATAATAGTACTTTCAATTAACTAATAATTTAAATGCTTTGATGAACATAATTAGTTTAAAAAACTCGGTTGATACGAGTTTTTTACTTTTCGATATTTAGTCTATGTTTGCCATGGTATGTAATTGCCATGAAGTCTGGACCTACATGGCTTCCGATGACTGGTCCTAATTGCATGATGGAAATCTCTGTATCCTTGAACTGTGGATAGGTTTTGATAAAGTCATCACGGAATGCGACTGCATCTTCGTATGCATCTGCGTGGATGATTGAGATTTCTTCATCTTTTGTATAATCTGCGATGTCGTCTGCGCATGAATCGATTAATGAATGTAGTGCTTTCTTTCTGCCGCGTACTTGTTTAAAGGAAACAAGTTTACCGCTATCTGGAATATAGATGAGTGGTTTGATGGATAGAATCGTTCCAAGTAGGGCAGATGCGTTGGATAATCTTCCTCCACGTCGTAACCATTGTAAGTCTTCAACCATGAAACGGTGAATGTACTCAAGCTTATGTGCATTTCCCCATTCCACAACTTGATCATAATCCCATCCTTCTTCATGACGTTTTACTAATTGTTTTAAGAAGAGAGCTAGACCACCTGTAACACAATAACTATCTAATAAGCTGATTTTACGATCAGGGAATTCTTCGCTTAGGCTCTTGATTGCGCGCTCTGCGTTATTGATAGAAGAGGATAAAGCGCGAGTCATATCAACAAATAGAACATCATTACCTGCTTCAAGAAGTTCTTTTAAGAATTCATAGTATGCATATTCTGTTATTTGAGATGTATTTGGTTGCTTACCTGCACGCATGGAAGTCATTAAGAATTTACGACTTTCTTCTGTGCAATCATCTATATAAACTTTATCGTCAATTGTGTATGTATATGAGATAAAGGGGATATTGTGTTCTTTTAGGTACTCTGCTGGCAAATCCGAAGTAGAGGATGTTGCGATTACATATTTATTCATAGGGCCTCCAAGTATCATAAAAGTATTATAAATAATTAGAGTTTTTTGTCTATTGAATTAAGACAAAATAATTAAAATGTCGTGAAATTTTCACAAAAGAATTATATGAAAAATATCAATTAATTTTACAGGAAACATTGACAATGTTAGTTAGTGAGTCTAAACTAACATTAGTTAGAGTGCTCTAACTTTTGTTCATTTTTGTAAGGAGGCACACGATGATACCATTAGCTTTAGGAGTAATCGGTCAAGAATATAAGATTGTTAAAATCGGGGGAAGTGCGGAAGTGAAACAACACTTGGCAGACCTCGGTTTTGTCGTTGGTGGCTCTGCCACAGTTGTCTCAGAAGTTGGTGGAAACCTAATTGTAAACGTGAAAGAAACACGTATTGCGATTGGGAAAGAAATGGCTATGAAAGTCATGATATAAGGAGGGAAGAATGAATACATTAAAGGAAGTTGCGATTGGCAGTTCTGCAAAGGTTGTGAAGCTTCATGGTGAAGGCGCTGTAAAGCGTAGAATCATGGACATGGGCATCACTAAGGGAGTTGAAGTTTACGTTCGTAAGGTGGCTCCATTAGGTGATCCAATTGAAGTAACTGTAAGAGGCTATGAATTATCCATCCGTAAGGATGACGCCGCAATGATTGAAGTTGAGTAATTCATAGAGTGATAAGGAGAAAGTAGAATGGCAAACGAAAGATTGAAGATTGCCTTAGCGGGTAATCCAAACAGTGGTAAAACGACCTTATTTAATGCCTTGACTGGTTCTAACCAGTATGTAGGTAACTGGCCAGGAGTAACTGTAGAAAAGAAAGAGGGTAAACTCAAGAAACATCCAGATGTTATTATTGAGGACTTACCTGGTATTTATTCATTATCACCATATACATTAGAGGAAGTTGTTTCTCGTAACTATTTGATTGGTGAACATCCTGATGCGATTTTAAATATCGTAGATGGTACAAACTTAGAGCGTAACTTATATCTAACAACACAGTTACTTGAAATTGGTGTTCCAGTTGTAGTAGCTGTCAACATGATGGACCTTGTTAAGAAGGCTGATGATAAGATTAATATCAATGCTTTAAGTGAGAAGTTAGGCTGTAAAGTTGTTGAAATCTCCGCTTTGAAAGAAACGGGTATTATGGAAGCTGCGGAAGCTGCGATTGCGGCTGCTGAAGCAAAATCAGCTACATCAATTCATAAGTATGAAGATAAGATTGAAACAGCTCTTTCTAAGATTACAGATTCTGTATTAACTGATGTACCTGCTAATCAAAAGCGTTGGTATGCGATTAAAGTATTTGAAAGAGACGAAAAAGTACTTGCAAGATTAAATCTCAATGAAAGTAAGATGGCTGAAGTTGAGGCTATTGTTTCTGCAGTTGAAAAGGATTTAGATGATGATGCGGAATCTATCATTACGAATGCTCGTTACACATTTATTACAGAAACACTTAATGGTATCTATACAAAGCAGAATGCTGGTAAGCTCAGTGTTTCTGATAAGATTGATAACATCGTTACAAACCGTTGGTTAGGTTTACCTATCTTTGCGGTAGTTATGTTTATTGTATACTTTGTATCTATCCAGACATTTGGTACAGGTGCTACTGACTGGGTAAATGATGGATTATTCGGTGATGGTTGGTTCTGGTTTGGCTTAGGACGTGCAGAATTTGATGAAGATTCTGGTACATATAAAGCAGACCAAGAAGCAAACCAAGCCTTCATTGATGAAGCAATTGAAAAGGGTTATATCTCTTCTAGTGAAAATGATGAAGGTGAAACAGAAATTACAGTTCTTAAACCAGGGCAGTTAGAGAACTTGGTTGTTTCAGCTGATATTCATAATGATGAAGGTGATGTTGAGGAAACTCGTGAAGTAACTTATTCTGATTATGAAATCTATTCTGCAGAAGAAGAACCTGAAGCTGCTACATATGGACCATGGCAGGATGGCTTACCAACAGTCATTGGTAACTTCTTGAAGTCTATTGAAGTTGCTGATTGGTTACAGAGTCTTATCCTAAATGGTATTGTTGCTGGTGTAGGTTCAGTTCTTGGTTTCTTACCTCAGATGTTAGTATTATTCTTCTTCCTAGCATTCTTGGAAGGCTGCGGTTATATGGCTCGTATTGCGTTCGTTATGGACCGTGTATTCCGTAAGTTTGGCTTATCTGGTAAGAGTTTTATCCCAATGTTAATTGGTACAGGTTGTGGTGTTCCTGGTGTCATGGCTTCACGTACAATCGAGAATGAGCGTGACCGTCGTATGACAGTTATGACTACAACATTTATTCCATGTTCTGCGAAGTTACCAGTTATCGCTTTAATCGCTGGTGCTTTCTTCCAGAAGTCTGGATTAGTTGCGACAAGTACTTACTTCTTAGGTATTACGGCTATTGTTATTTCGGGTATTACATTAAAGAAGACAAAGATGTTTGCTGGTGATCCTGCACCATTCGTAATGGAATTGCCTGCATATCACTGGCCAACTCCATCTAATATCTTACATTCTATGTGGGAGCGTGGTTCTTCCTTCGTTAAGAAGGCAGGAACAATTATCTTACTTGCGACTGTATTTGTATGGTTCATGCAAAGCTATGGCTTTACTGAAAATGGATTTGGTGCTGTAGAACAGTCTGAATCTATGCTTGCGGCAATTGGTAATGCAATCAAGTTTATCTTCATACCTTTAGGTTGGGGAGATTGGCGTGCTGCTGTAGCTGCTATTACTGGACTAGTTGCGAAGGAGAATGTTGTAGGTACAATGGGTATTCTCTATGGCGCTGGTGAAGTTGCTGAAAATGGATGGCAGATCTTTACATCTATGGCAAATGCATTCAACAATAACCCGATTGCAGGTTACTCATTCTTAGCATTCAACTTACTATGTGCTCCATGCTTTGCGGCAATTGGTGCTATCCGTCGTGAGATGAATAATGGTAAGTGGACATGGTTTGCAATTGCTTATCAGTGTAGTTTAGCTTACGTAATTGCGCTCATTATCTACCAGGTTGGTTCTGCAGTTACAGGTAATATCCACCCAATTGGACTCGTTGTTGCGATTGTATTAATTGCAGCTATCATTTGGGGACTTGTACGTCCAGGTTACAAAGAAAAATAATGATTTACTATAAGGTGCAGGGCAACCTGTACCTTATTTAGAAAGGTGTATGTATAATGTCTATACACGAATTAACAGCAGCGAAGATTAAATATTTAGTTACATTACTTCGCTTAGATCCAAGTGGTAGAGGCGTACGTAGCGTAACACTGGCAAAAGAATTAAATGTTTCTAGAC
>JABZLU010000098.1:0-4405 GCA_015256605.1 Solobacterium sp. | reverse complement strand
GGCTTAGACTACGAAGGTATTTTTGCCCGTTGTTTAGAGAAGACGGGGTTAACATCTACAGAATTACCGCTATCTTTAATGAAGGATATTGATGAAAATTGTCGTAAGTTTATCTATCGTGGACATACATATCTTGAAACAATCAATGAAACAATTGGGCATATGAATCACGGGGAATATTGATTGATGTTATAATCTCATGTAATTTGAGGAAAGAGGATTATATGTTATTGAGTACAACAATCGGTATTTTAATACCATTTATTGGCACGTCTTTAGGTGCCGCAATGGTATTTGTCTTAAAAGATAAAATGAGTGAGAAACTGCAGAAGGGATTAACTGGATTTGCGGCAGGTGTCATGGTAGCCGCATCGTTTTGGAGTTTATTAGTTCCTGCTTTAGAACAGTCTTCTACACTTGGAAAGTTATCCTTTCTACCTACCGCAATCGGCTTTTTGGTGGGAGTAGGATTCTTGTTATTCTTAGATGAAGTAACACCACATATGCATCTGGATAATACAGAAGAAGGTCCAAAAGAGAACCGTCTATCACGCTCGATGAAGTTAATTCTTGCGGTCACACTACATAATATTCCAGAAGGAATGGCAGTTGGTGTTGTCTATGCAGGTTGGTTAAATGGAAATAGTTCTATTACATACTTTGGCGCACTAGCCTTAGCACTTGGTATCGCTATTCAAAACTTCCCTGAGGGTGCGATTGTATCAATGCCACTGAGAGCTGAGGGAATGCCAAAGTGGAAGACCTTTGTGTATGGAGTCTTATCTGGGTTGGTAGAACCAATTGGTTCAATTATTACCATCTTATTTGCAACACAGGTCGTACCATTACTTCCATACTTCTTGAGTTTTGCGGCAGGTGCGATGATGTATGTAGTTGTAGAAGAGTTGATTCCTGAGATGTCGGAAGGAAAACATACAAACATTGAAACTGTCTTATTCTCATTAGGCTTTGTGACAATGATGATTTTAGATGTAGCACTTGGATAAAAAATAAAACGATTCTTCACAATGAAGAATCGTTTTTTATATTTTTCTCTTTTTTAGAGTATTTGTTTGGGTTAATTATGCAGAAACTTCTGCATAAGATTCATAGCGGTACTCATTAATAATATTGATTGTACCGGATTCAGCTTCACGGACTAGTTCAGCTTGTCTGCTGGCATCTGCGTATTCAATGACTGTACTACCGTTGCTGTTTGCTGTGTATTCAATTCTATAGCTCAATATGAAAACCTCCTTTTCTTTCTCTTTGATAAATGAAATGTATTGTTACAACTTCTTTATCTGTGGAAGATTATAGGGCAGAATAAAAAATTTTGCAAATTGAATGCATAGAAAAAGTCTTCCGAAGAAGACTTTTAGAAGTAAATATAGACTGTAACAGTAGAGCCTTTCTTGACTTTCTTGCCAATTACGCTATTACCATTACTATCTCGTACATCCTGAACTCTACCACTCATGGATGCGATAGAATCTCCGACAGCACGGTTGATTGTGATACCATTTGCGTTACCCCATTCAACATATTGACGAGGGTCACTGTAACTTGGTACTGCGACTTTCGCTACTGGTGTATGGAAGCTTACGCAGACTTCATTTGAAGCGACTGTATCATTCTTTTCATATCCATAATAACCACATACTTGTGTATCTGTATCTGGCTGTAGACCATCAATAACTTTTGATAATTGATCAGCTGTATAGTTGATTGTTGCGACGACAGCACTATTCTGTACAATGCGAGCCTTGTATGTAATTGGACCAGTGATCCATGAGATATCGAAGGTCTTATCATCGTGACTTTCTTCAACAAGCTTCGCTGCATCTGGATATGGTGCCCATGCAAAGTTTACAGTATCGTTGTTATCATCATACGCTGCTGTAAAGGAAGCTAGGTTTTGTGGAGTCGTAATGAGGTTTGTATATGTGCCAAGTTTTGCATGCTCTGTCTTTACAAGACCTGTTGCTACATAATCAGATGGGATTGTATCATCTGGTGCGACATATGGGTATAGACCTTTGATATGGGTAATCTTACTAATACCTTCAGGCATTGCAAGTTCACCAGGAGTACCATAGACACCTTCTAGTGTATCTAGAACAGTACTAATAATAGCACCAGGGATATTCATATTTAACTTCCAGCTTGAGAAGTAAGTATCTGCACCGGCAATTGCCTTTTCATAACCAGACCATACAGCAATTGTAAACTGTGTTGTTTGACCAACCATCCATTCATCCTTGGCTTCACCAACTGGAATGCCATATTGTAGACCAGCATCACCCCAGTCAGTTGTACCTGTCTTACCATATACTGGATAACCCTTACGAATTGCGTACATGTAGTTACCCCAGTCTTGGTCAACTGCATTACGCATCAAGTAAGATGCGAGATAAGCAGCTTGAGGTGAGAGAACGGATGTTCCTGTTGTTGGAGCGACATATGGATCCTTCTGACCGTTACGGTAGAAGATTGTGTTGATTGTATGAGGCTTGATATAGTTACCACCATTGATGAGTACGCCTGTAGCAGCTGCTAATTCCTTGGCAGATACACGCATATTACCTCCACCAATAGCGAAGCTAATATCAAATAACTCTGGTTTAAACTGACTAAATCCTAGAGAGGTTAAATAATTTGTGACACGCTGTACACCAGATTTATCGATGACAGCTTGTAATGTGTTAATTGCGACAGTATTTAGGGAAAGACCAACAGCCTTAGATAAATCTACAACACCCCATGATTTATTGTAAATGTTATTAAATGTCCAGTTACCATATGTAACAGGCTTATCCAGAACTGTATGAGAAGTTGCCCAACCTAAATCTTCAAACGCTAATGCGTAATCGAGTACTGGTTTGATTGTGGAACCTGGCTGGTTGAACTGTTCGGTAGCGTGATCTAATAACATCGATCCACCACTTGCCCAGTTTCTTCCGCCCATGATACCAACAACTTCACCGGTTTGGTTATTGATAACGATAGAACCTAATTCATATAAATCATCAGGGAAGTCGATGCCACCTGTACCAGCCTGAATACTTTCAAGCTGTGCTTGTACAGTAGGGTTCATGTTTGTGTGAATTTCCATTGAAACGTTCATTGGATCAAGACCGGTCACTTCACGAGCCTCTTTCAGAGCTGCATCGATATATGCCTGATAAGTATAATCGGTATTGATTGTTGATTTTGCGTCAATCAATAAGTCTTCAACTTTGATAGATTTGGCAAGGTCACATTCTTCTTGGGTAATGTAGCCGTGATAAACCATCATATCTAATACTGTATTACGACGGGCAGTCGCTTTATCAAGGTAGTTATGTGGGTCAAATGTATATGGTGAGTTAATAACACCTGCTAGCATTGCACATTCCGCAAGATTCAACTCCCAAACATTTTTACCAAAGTATTGTAGGGATGCTTTCTGTACACCACGGATATTACCAACACCACCAAAGTTCATCTTATTTAGATACATTGTAAAGATATCTTCTTTGGAGGAATTTTTTTCAAGTTCCATCGCTAAAGCAATCTGCTGTACCTTATACTGGATGTTCTTGGTTTTAGAAGTTCCCGCTTCATCATCGACGAAGTAAGTTAGCTTAACTAGCTGCATCGTAAATGTAGAACCACCTTGCATAGAACCATGTAAGACAGTTTCAATAATGGACTTCGTAAAACGTGGAATATCAAATCCGTTATGACTAAAGTAACGAGAGTCTTCAATAGATAAGAAGGCATCCACCATCGCTTCAGGAATCTGATTGTAAACAACGTTTTCACGTAATGTTTGTCCTACGTCCGCAATCTTTGTGCCATTTGCGTCTAATACAATCGTAGATTGAAAGTTAGTGAAGTCATCCAACTTGAACTGTGGGGTTCCTTTTAAAAGCGTACTAATTGCGATAGCTCCAACGGCAGTTCCAACGAATTCAAAGCCAACGATGATAGCCATAAATAACGTTAGAATTCTAAACCCATGTATCTTACGCTTTACGCCAGGTTTTTTAGTTTGTTTATTTGTCATTGTTTCCTCCTGAGTTGAAGTATAACTGATCGATAATCTTTAAATAATCAATCGGGGTTACATATGTACTGGGAATCATGTGCCCATTGTCTTGAAACCATCGATAAGGAATGGAGTGACGCTCACTTTCTTTCACGAAGCGAATCACATCCTCTGCCTTTACATAATAGGTTTCGTTAAACACTGTCCATTTTACAATTAAAAAGGCAATTGCACCATGATTGATTACATTTTGTAGATGTTGAACTTGGTGCGCATGTAATGATTTTAAAGGAAAGGAGGTGTGAGAAGCACATTCCTTGGCCTCAAAATCAACGTATTTTCCGCGGTAGATACCATTGTAGTCTGTGGTAG
>JABZLU010000097.1:0-4433 GCA_015256605.1 Solobacterium sp. | reverse complement strand
CAATCTCACAGAAGGATTCTGTATTCATCGATGTGGATGATTTGAGTGATGACCATGCTCGCATGGAAGAAAAGACAACGTTAATACAAGATACTGTTGTACGTCAACCAGAACCATCACGCTTTACGCCAATGACAGTCGATAGAGAAGAAGAGGAAGATTTATCCACAACAGAAGAATATGAAACAGTTGTGGAAGAACATCCTGATCAAGAAAGCAATATCTATCCACCATCCGAGGCACCAAAGCCAAAGAAACGTACACGCCCATATCAATTACCAAAAATTTCACTCTTAGACCCACTTCCACCAAAGGGTAGTAATCCAGAAAATGAAGTGGCCGCAAGAGAAAAATCACAATTATTACTACAGATTCTAAATAACTTTGATATTGAAGCACAGTTATTAAATATACATATCGGACCATCTGTTACACAGTTTGAGATTCGTCCGGATGTAAATGTTAAGGTATCCAAGATTCTTGGTTTAACAGATAACATTAAGATGCAATTAGCTGCTAGAGACGTACGTATTGAAGCACCAATTCCAGGCCGCAATGCGGTAGGTATAGAAATACCAAACGTGAAGAGTACACCAGTTAAGATGCGTGAAATCATTAATGACGTAGGTAGTGATAAATCACAACCATTACTATTCTTCCTTGGTAAAGACTTACTAGGACGTACCGTAACATGTCGCTTAGATAAGATGCCACATATGTTGATTGCCGGAGCGACAGGTTCAGGTAAATCAGTATGTATGAACTCAATTATCTGTTCATTGTTATTACGTACAAAACCAGATGAAGTGAAGATGTTACTAGTCGATCCAAAGAAAGTAGAATTTACACCATATCGTAATATTCCACACTTGATTGGACCAGTTATCAATGATCCAAACAAGGCAAGCAATGCCTTAAAGGTCATTGTACGAATTATGGATGAACGTTATAACATGTTCGCAGCTGCAGGTGTAAGAAACATCGAAGTTTACAACAACATGGTTGAACAACAGGGTGGTAGACCAAATCCAGATGGTTCACCAGCACCGAAGAAGATTCCATATATTGTTGTAATTATCGATGAGTTAGCAGACTTAATGGCAGTCGCTGGTAAAGAAGTTGAACAATCTATTCAACGTATTACACAGTTGGCTCGTGCTGCAGGTATTCACTTAATCGTCGCAACACAAAGACCATCTGTAGATGTTATTACAGGTATTATTAAGGCAAATATCCCAAGCCGTATTGCATTTGCGGTATCTAGTGGTATGGACTCACGTACAATCCTAGACCATGTAGGTGCAGAACGATTACTTGGTTATGGTGACATGCTATATATGCCAATTGGACAAACAGGTTCGACACGTGTACAGGGTGTATTTGTGACGGATGATGAAGTACAAAGAATTACAAGTTTTGTATCCTCAGAAGCTTCTCCAGTTTATGATGATTCCTTCGTACAGTTAGATGGAATCGAATCAGGGGAAGGTGGTATCGTGACAGAAATCAGTGATGATCCACTCTTCAAAGAAATCAAAGAATACGTCATCGAAGCACAAAAAGCTTCTACATCCTTACTACAAAGACGCTTTGGCATCGGTTATAACCGTGCCGCAAGAATGATTGATGCCCTCGAAGAACATGGCATTATCGGACCAGCACAGGGTAGTAAACCTAGAGAAGTATATATCAAAGAATAGAGACACCAGATGGTGTCTTTTCTTTATGGATTGCAAATAGTTATATACTGTTATATAGTGTTATATGTAAGGAGACACAATGAAAATCATTCTAATAAACGGAAGTAGTACGCCATTATATGAGCAGATTAAAAATGCAATTAAAGAAAACATCATTGGAAACACAGTATCCTCAGATGCACAACTACCATCTGTACGACAACTATCCAAAGAATTAGGTGTAAGTATATTAACCGTCAAAAAAGCATATGACGAACTAGAGCGAGAAGGATTTATTGTCATCAGGCAAGGACTAGGTACATTTGTTGCGACAATGAATCAAGATCTTTTAAGAGATGAAAAACAAAAAGACATAGAAGCTCATTTACTTGAAGCATGCAAGATTGCGAAAACAATCAATCTAAGCAAATCGGAATTAACAGAACTATTCAATTATATTTATGAAGAAGGTGTAGAAGATGAATAAAATTGAAATCAAAAATCTAAAGAAAGACTATCAAAACTTCACATTAAAGGATGTAAATTTCTCGATTCCTGAAGGATATGTTACAGGATTTATTGGAAGAAATGGTATGGGAAAAACGACAACCATTAAATCAATATTATCTTTGATTCAGTATCAGGGAGATATTTTATCCATACATGGTGATGAGGAAACCAAGTTAGACAATCAAAAAATTGGTGTGATTATGGATGACTCGTTTCTGGCAAAAGATTGGAATATGGAACTCGTCAACCAAGCAATGAAAGTTGGATATGATGCGTGGGATGAGAATACATACTGGAAGTTTCTAGAAAAATTCCATATCGATAAGAAATTGAAAGTAAAAGAACTATCACGTGGGATGAAAATTAAGCTCATGTTATCGATTGCTTTATCCCATAACGCAGAACTCTTAATCTTGGATGAGCCAACGAGTGGATTAGATCCAAGTATGCGTGAAGAGTTTGTAGAAGTAATCTCTGACTACATGCAAGATGATAATCACACAGTATTATTCTCTACACATATTACACAAGACCTTGAAACAATTGCGGATTACATTGTCTTTATTGATAATGGAGAAATTGTACTAGCTTTAGAAAAAGAAGAATTTATAAATCATTTCATGATTTTAAAGTGTGGTTTAGAAAGCCAAAATATACTTGATTCATCCGCAATCTTAGGACAAAAGAAAACAAAATATAATATCGAATACTTAGTAAAGCGCGATGCGATTCAAGAAATACCAAATGAATATGTAGAAGATGAAATTACAATTGATAAGATTATGATTTTATATGGGAGGGAAAAATAATGAATGCAATCAAAGTGTTGAAGTTAGATTTATTATCCATAAAACCATATTTAACAATTAAAAATTTAATAATCCTAATAGGACTTGGAACTCTCTATGGTGTACTATCAAAAAATCCAGCTTTTGTTTTAGCTACAGTACAAATGTTTGCAGTATTATTCTCTGGATATCCTTTTATGGTAGGTGAAGAGTCTGGGATTGATCCTTTATATAAACTGTTTAGTATCTCTTCAAAAGATGTAGTAAAAGGTAGATACTTACTAGCAACAGTATCTGTGGTAATCATGTTGATGGCTGGTGTTGTTATGGCAATGCTTATCGGAATTGCATATCCTATAGAAGATTTATTCTATAGCTTACTACTAGCGGCACCATGTATAGGACTAATTTCGTTAATCATTATTTTCATTGAGTATCCAATCTATTTTAAATATGGATATAAAAAGGGAAAAACATTAACAGCAGTACCAATGTTATTACTTGCGATTGGTGCAGTATGTTCTACATACTTTCATGAATCTCTAAAATCTATATTACAATTTCTAGTGATGAATCCAGTTGTTGCTATGGGAATTATTTGTATCATTTTCTTTGTCATTGTAGTTGTTTCATTAAAACTCTCTAATAAACTATACGCAAAAAGAGATTTTTAAATGAATGAAAGTAATTGACAAAAGTAACTGACTATCATACTATTTCAACATAACAAACCGATGATTGGGAAATCAAACATACAAAAGCAACTTCTAGAGAGCGGGGATGGTGGAAACCTGCAGGCATGCGGTATGCAAATGGACCCATGAGGGCTTAAGGAAAGCTTATGCAAGTATTTAAGACGCAATGTCAGCGTTAAAGGACAGAGAATGTGATTGCATTTTCAAAGAGAGAATAGTCAAAAGACTATTAAAAAAGGTGGTACCGCAGGTTAACGCTTGTCCTTTTGTGGGCAGGCGTTTTTGTATGTTATGACTGAAAATGCAGAGAGAAGGAGGATATATCACATGAAAAAGTTAGTACAGGTAATTTGTGTTTTACTATGCAGTATGATGATTGGGTGTTCTTTACCCTCTGCATCAAAAAAGGATGCGAAAAAGTATGTGATCGTAAAGCAATTAGATCACGCATCCATTGATGAAATTGCAGTCGCAATTGAAAATGAATTAAAAGAATTAGATCAAACAGCAGAAGTAGAAATCTATTCTGGTCAAAATGATCAATCTACATTGATGCAAATTGGCAAGCAAGCAGTAACAGATGGAGCAGATGTGATTATCCCAATTGGTACACTAGCAGCACAAACAATGGTTGTGGCAAGTGAAGATACAGAGATACCAATAGTTTACGCTACGATTAGTGATCCAGAAGCAGCTTCACTAACAGGAACTGATCGAGTAACAGGTACATCTGATGCACTTAATACAAAGCAGTTTGTTGA
>JABZLU010000096.1:0-4441 GCA_015256605.1 Solobacterium sp. | reverse complement strand
GTTTAGAAGTGAAGTTAGTATCGAATTCCCCAGTAGTGCTACACCATAAAGATTCATGGCTTGTAAAGACAATGCAGAAGGCATATGAAGAGGCGACGGATACTAGTGTTAAACCAACGACAACAACAGGCGGAACATACGCCCATGTTTGTGATTCCATTATTCCGTATGGACCAAGTTTCCCAGGACAAAATGGAATTGCACATCAGCCAAATGAATGGGTCAATATTGATGATTTAGTTGCGTGTGCAAAAATTTATGCATGGACACTATATAAATTGTGTACAGAACAGATACCTGAGAATCCATTAGAGGAGGAGAAATTATGAGAAGACTAGGAGTTTCTATTTATCCAGAAAAAAGTAGTATTGAAGAGATCTTTGCATATTTAAAAGAAATGAGTGAAATTGGTGCAAAGAGAATATTTTCTTGCTTATTATCTGTAAGAAAGCCAGCAAATGAAATTAAGGAAGAGTTTACAAAGATTCATGATTACGCAAAGAGTCTTGGTTATGAAATTATCTTGGATGTGAATCCATCTGTATTTAAAGAATTGGGTGTTAGTTATACAGATTTAAAATTCTTCCATGATATTCATGCGGATGGTATCCGTATGGATGGAGGTTTCAGTGGTTTTGAAGAAGCGCTTATGACATACAATCCATATGGATTGAAAGTAGAAATTAACATGAGTTCAAGTACACATACAATTGATACAATCATGGACTATCAACCAAATCGTTATCAGTTGTGTGCATGTCATAATTTTTATCCACACGATTATACAGGATTGGATTTGGATTTCTTCTTGAAATGTTCTGAAAAGTTTAGACACTATGGATTGAGAACAGCTGCGTTTATCGGCTCTTTGGAAAAAGAAGCGTATGGACCATGGCCTACAACAGATGGTTTATGTACATTAGAGATGCATCGTCATATGCCGATTGATATTCAATTAAAACATCTAGTCGCATTAGATATGATTGACGATATTATTATCGCAAACTGTTATCCAAGTGCAGCAGAGAAGGAAGCGTTAAAGCATGTTTCTTTAGATGTTGTAAATTTCAAAGTTGAACTTGAACCAAATATTCCTGAAACAGAAAAGAAGATTGTATTAGAAGAACTCCATCTAAATCGAGGTGATTTAAATCCATACATGATTCGTTCAAGTCAAAGTAGAGTGAAATATAGAGGCCACCACTTTGATGTATTCCATGCACCAGATATGATTCATCGTGGTGATGTATTGATTGATAGTAGTGAATATGGAACATATGCTGGTGAACTGCAGGTTGCATTACAGGATATGAAGAATTGTGGAAGAACCAATGTAGTTGGACATATCCGTGAAGAAGAGCTCTTTATTCTGGATAGTCTAAAACCTTGGCAAAAGTTTAGATTTACGTTGTAGTATTTTAGAATTTCGTTTGAGATATGAAAAAGAAGATGTACCAGGAGAAGTATCCTTGTTGCATCTTCTTTTGATTTTATGAGATGAGATAACTCATGAATTCCTCATATGTGTTACTTGAAATTAAGTGCGATAACTTTTCGTAATCATCTGTCAGAGAAGCAACCCAATCGAAGAATGGTTTCAGTGTTGTGGTATCAGGTTTATCGATTGCTAGTAAGAAAATAAGCTGTACCTCATACTTGCCCCATAGAACTGGCTTATCTAATAACATGATTGAAATTGCGGATTTTAGACAAGAGGAGTCAATTGGGTGTGGTGTTGCAAAGTTAAAATTAAACGATGTTGGTGATAGTGCTTCACGTCGCATAACAGATGGATAGAATGCATCTGTCACAATAGAGGCTTTTTGGAGTTCTTTTGACATGAACTCTAGAATCTCTTGTGGTGTATTGAAGAGTTGATGATTATAGAAGAACTGTTTTGAAATCAATCCTTTTAGATTTGTGTAGAATTCTTCTTGTGTACGTGTTCTTTCGATTTCGTGAATCATTTCGAAAAGTTTAGCTTCATCATTTTTGCCGCACAGTAATGAAACTTCAACAGTTGGAATCTTCAGGTTATGACGTAGTGGAATTGAGCATATCAATAAGTCTGGCTCATCCGCAAGGATGAGTTCTTCCTGGAAGTATGCATACACTTTGACAATCTCGATGTGCTCATAGAATATCGTTTCAATCTTTTTGCGTTGGGTATAGAATGCTTTTTCACCCAACGGATAAATCCATACCGCTCTAAGTTTTTTAGAGTGATAGATACGTTCGTATGCGAGTCCTAGATGTAGAGTAATAAAACCAATTTCATCTTCATTGATATTGATGTGTAGTCTATTTGCAAGGAAGGTTGCAGTACTTACACCCACTTCAAAAATTAATGGGAACTTACGCTTGATTTCTTGTAGGTATAAGTTGGTTGTGTGGGTTTGACTGATACTACGTTCAATTAATGATTGAAGATGGAGTGTTAGACCAAGTTTAAAATCATCATCTTTAGAGAAGTCGATACCATGATGACCGTATATAAACGCAATCAACTCATTGACAATATCACTGCAGAGTAATCCATCTGGCATATAGTTGGAGATTTCTGTATCACTGATTTGAGCAGGGTTGTTTCCCATCAGTAATAATGCAAGGATATTAACTTCACTTTCAATAACATGTGCTTGGTATAAGATTGCGATTCGTTCGTAGAATTCTTTGGCAATCTTATATTCGATCGCATCATGTATCTTGGAGCTTGTGTATGTTGATTCAATGTATTTTCCGCTGAGAATACGATCGATGGAAATACTGATGTGTAATAGAATAGATGGTAATGCATTTGCGTTAATTACATAGTTGTGTTCTTGCAGTAAGTTTTCCAACTCACTTTTACATCTGAGTAAATCAAAGCTTTGATATAGATTTGCTAGCTCGTTGATATTTAAGAAATTTTGCTTGGTCTCGTCCATGAGAAGATGCTTGTATAATTTACGTAGTTCATTTTCAGAGCCTAGTAGGACGAGATGGTTTGATGATTTCTTAAGCTTGAGATTTTGATAATTTGCTAGTTGTTTACGAATCTCTTTGAGATGGGCATCGAGAGTGTATTCAGAGATGCATAACTGTTCTAATAAATCAGGAATATAGATAGAATCACGCGATAAGAGAAGTGACTTTAAAATATATAAATTTCTTTCGAGGGAACTCTGCAATAAGTTTTGTCGTTTTGATTGAAAATGTTTATAGTTTTCAGGAATGAGTGCATATCCACTTCGAAGATTTGAGGTGATTAGCTTCTCAGAATAAACTTTATTGATTGTATCAATATCAGAACGAATCGTACGATTAGATACAGATAATAATTTAGCGAGTTCATTTGCAGTGAACCATTTGTTTTCTTCACCTAGAATGTGAAGGATTTTTTCTTGTCGTTTATTCATGATAATCACCTTTCGTAGCGTAGAATAATATTTTCCTAATAGTAGGAAAACAAAACATAGGAATCTAACTGAGAATTGATTAAAATAGTAATAGAAAAAAGAGGGATGGAATGAAAGAGAAACTCATCGATTTTAAGCAGAAACAATCGATCCGTTTATTATTCAGTATTCTCTGTGTCATCTTTTCGGCTTTGTTGCAAACTTATGCCTTAAAAGTTTTTTTAAGACCTGCCGGATTGTTGTCGAGTGGGTTTACGGGTCTTGCAATATTAATCAATGTGATAGGTAGTCAACATCAAATACAGATACCAGTTGCGCTAATGATAGTATTACTGAATCTACCAGTAGCGATACTCTGTGGTAAGTCTATTTCAACAAAGTTTACTATACTATCATCATTGCAATTTGCATGTGTGTCAATATTCTTAACTGTATTTCAATTTGATATTTTGTTTGATGATATCATGTTAAACATCGTTATTGGTGGTGCGGTATACGGCTTAGGAATTGTGGCTGCGTTAGTAGGTAATGCAAGTACGGGTGGTACAGATTTTATTGCATTATATGTTTCGAATAAGACAGGTAAGAGTATTTGGACATATGTCTTTGTATATAACTGTATCTTGTTATGTATCTTTGGTTTTGTGTCTGGATGGGAGCGTGCAGGGTATTCTATTATTATGCAGTTTGTATCGACCAAAGTTATTGAAAGTCTGTATCGAAGATATGATCGTAGTACAGTACAGATAACAAGTAAAATGCCTGAAGAAATTGTAGCTGCATATACAAAGAAGTATCGTCATGGTATTTCGGTTTGGGAAAGCTATGGAGGATATTCTCATCAAAAGAATTACATGTTGAATACTGTTGTTTCAACATAAGAGGTGAAGGAGATTGCACATCTGATATTAAGTGTTGATCCTCGTGCAATCATAAATGTATATAGAACGGATGATTTCTATGGTGGTTTCTATCGGAAACCGATAGACTAGGAGGATGTTTGAATGTGGGCGATAATTGCGACTTGGCGAATGGCACTGGAA
>JABZLU010000095.1:0-4443 GCA_015256605.1 Solobacterium sp. | reverse complement strand
TCGTTACTTCTTCTGCAATCACTTCGATATTCGGATGATTGCGTACCATCTCTGTAACTTCTTTGGCAAACTTTTCACGGTCTACTGCTAGAGCACTACCTGCTGGCACCTTATTGTTATCAGCGACTTGCATAATCAAAGAGCCAATCTGACGCATTTCTTCTTTTAAAACACCGACCGCATTTGTAAGTGCGTCAGAGCGTAATGAATTTGAACAAACTAATTCCGCAAAGTCATCGCTATGATGCGCTGGTGAATGTTTCACTGGTTTCATCTCATAGAGATGGACATGAAATCCTCTTTTGGCTAATTGATATGCGGCTTCACATCCTGCTAGGCCTGCACCGATCACTGTTACATCCATTGGTTATTCCTCGTTTTTCTTTGTACGTTTTGTTGTTGTCTTTTTGGTTGTTGATTTCTTTGTTGTTTTCTTTGCACTTGTCTTCTTAGCAGAAGTCTTCTTTGTCGTCTTTGTTTCCTTTTCTGCCTTAGCTTTATCCTTCTTGGAAATGATACGTTCCCCTTCTAGATTTTCCATGTAATGACACTTAGGGAAGTTGGAACAACCTAAGAAGTATGTTCCATAACGACTCTTACGCTTCAATAGTTCACTGCCACAATCTGGACAGATTTTACCTGTTGGTTCTGGCTTTTCTTTTTCTGGTTTATCAATTTGTCTAGTATATCGACACTTAGGGAAGTTTGAACAAGAGATAAACTTACCAAATCTACCGGTACGATAGACTAGCTCTCCACCGCAATCTGGACAAACTTCGCCAACCTTTTCCAATTCTTTCTTCTCCATGTTTTCGTATGCATGTTCTAGTAAAGGTTGGAAACGATTATAGAATTCTTTTAATGTTGCGACCTCTTCTGCTGTACCATCCGCAATTTCATCTAGTGTAGATTCCATCTTTGCGGTATAGCGAACATTGATAATGTCTTGGAAGAATTCATCCAGTTTCTCTGTTGTTAAGATACCCTGTTCCGTTGGTTTAAATACTTTTGTACGACTGCTTTCGGAGGTCTTCTCTAATGTAACATAGCCTCTTGCTTGAATTGTATCAATGATCATCGCATATGTAGAAGGTCTACCGATTCCATCTTCTTCCAGTGCTTTGATTAACTTGGCTTCTGTATATCTTGCTGGTGGTTCTGTGAAGTGTTGGTTTGCTTTGAGTTCCTTAGCAGCGATTTGTTCTTGTTCTTCAAAAGATGGTAATACGACATCCTTACCAGATTCATATTCACCATATACCTTTAAATAACCATCAAACTTCATCGTACTTCCAGACGCAGTAAAGTCATAACCATTCTGACTCAGTGTTAATGTAAGTGAGTCATACTTTGCTGCTGACATTAAGGATGATAAAGCACGCGCATAAATTAATGCATATAACTTATATTGTTCACTTGTTAAGTGTGCCTTTAACTTTTCTGGGGTATTGGCAAGATTGGTTGGACGAATTGCTTCGTGAGCGTCTTGCGAATTTGCGTCATTACTTACATGGTAGGTACCTAGATACTGTTTCCCATATTCATTTTGAATTAGTTCTCTAGCACCATTTACATATACATCTGATAGACGTGTACTATCAGTACGCATGTAAGTGATTAAACCTTCTTGACCATTTCCTACGTCCACACCTTCATATAATCGTTGCGCAATTGACATCGTACGCTTTGCGGAGAAGGAAAGTTTTGTGGAAGCTTCTTGCTGAAGTGTACTTGTAATAAATGGTGGACGTGCTTCACGCTTACGTGTTGTAGACTTGATATTCGACACAACGAAATTACCCTGACATGCATCATATGCTTTCTGGGCTTCTTCTTGTGTCTTTAATTCTGCTTTTTTACCATTTATCTTTGCAAGACTCGCCGTAAAATCAATTTTATCCTTGTTAAACTTCGCATCCAATGTCCAGTATTCTTCTGGAACAAATGCTTGGATTTCTTTTTCACGTTCAACAACTAACTTTAACGCTACTGATTGTACGCGACCAGCAGACTTGGAGCGAATCTTATTATGTAATAATTTCGATAACTTAAAACCGATAATGCGGTCTAAGATACGTCTTGTTTCTTGGGAGTGCACAAGGTCCATATCAATTGCACGTGGAGATTGGAACGCTTCTTGTACTGCATTTTTTGTGATTTCATGGAATGTAACACGGTCGATTGCATCTTCATCTAGTCCTAACTCTTGAGCTAAATGCCAACTGATAGCCTCCCCTTCACGGTCCGGGTCGGTTGCTAGATATACACGTTTGGCTTTGGCAGCTTCTGCGCGCAGTTCTTTGACGGTTTCTTTTTTATCCTTTGATATCTCATAAGTTGGCGCAAAATTATTTTCAACATCAACACCAAGGCCTTCTTTTCCTCTTGTTGCCAAATCTCGAATATGACCTTTACTGGAAATAACGGTATAGTCTTTTCCTAAGTATTTTCCTATTGTCTTTGACTTTGATGGTGACTCCACAATTACTAAGTTTTTCATGTTCGTTCCTCCTCGTGCAAAATTCTTTTCCAAGAATAGCCGAAAAATTCTTATTTTTCAATCATCTTTTTTCGGAATCATCTCTTTTATCTGTATCGTATCGTATAAAATCTGTGCTCCATCCGCAATTAATTTGTTACAACCCATCCCTTGTTCACTGCGATATAGATGAGGAAATACATAGATATCCTTATCTAATGAGATAGCTTCATTTACAGTGCACATTGTACCAGAACGTATCTTTGCCGCAATCACAATCACACTTTCCCCAAGTGCAGCTAAAATGCGATTGCGCCATGGAAAGTGATGTTTACGTACGCCGGTACCGGATGGATATTCACTCAATATTAGATCTGTTTTCTGTAACTGCTGATAGAGATGTTCATTTTCATATGGATAGTGAATATCTAAGCCACTACCGATAACCGCAATCGTATGACCACCTTGTATTGCCATAGTATGTACATATCCATCGACACCTTTGGCAAGTCCAGAAACTAATACAAAACGATCTTTTAAGTGCGTTACACTTTCTTCAACTAACCACCTTGCGTAACTGTTCATCTCACGACTACCGATTATCGTTAACATAGGTTTACGCAACAACGAAATATCTCCACAATAAAATAAAACCCATGGAGGAAAGCGTAATTTTCGTAAACTATCGGGATACTCACTGTCGTAAATTGTAATATACGAGTCTTTGATTGGAATGTCAATTGCTTGTACATCATCTTGTAAAGCTTTCGCAATCTTGTCCCAATCTCCTTGGTACATTATTGATAGTGTAGCTAATTTTTTTCTTTTGTCCATATAAAAACTCTCCTACCTATTTATAGAAGAGTTTCTTGATTGTTCCCTAGAACAATTTTATCTTCATGTATTCTTCCCTAACAGGGCCAAAACTCTTGCGGTGAATCTTGGTTACTCCATAAGTATGTAAGGCTTCCATGTGTTGCTTGGTTGGATAGCCTTTGTGTTTAGCAAAACCATACTCTGGATATTCTTTATCGTACTCTAGCATTGCACGATCTCTTGTGACCTTCGCAAGAATACTTGCGGCTGCGATAGAGATAGATTTTTGATCACCCTTTACCAGTGGAATGATTTCTCTTCCTTCAATCAGCAATGGCATCGCATCTGTTAAAACAACCTCTGCATTAGAATGGATAGCGATTTGTTCCATTGCAAGTTGATCTGCACGATAGATATTGTATTTATCAATATCTTCTGGTGAAACCTGAACGATTTCAAACCAGAGTGCATCCTCTTGTATTTGTTCAAATAGCGCAGCACGCTTCTTTTCACTGATAGATTTAGAATCATAGATATCTAGATTTTCATATCCTATGGGAAAGACAACACCTGCAACTGTTAATGGTCCAGCAAGTGGACCTCTTCCTGCTTCATCAATACCAACTATCAATTTTTCTAATGGCCAATATTGATGTTCATATTCATTTGGACAGATTTTCTGACTCTTCATTCACTCTCTCCAATGTTAATCTACCAAGTTTTCCATGGCGTAGTTCTGTTAGGAATAACTCCGCAGCACGCTTAACATCCAATTCGTTATCAGCTTTGAGTAAGTTTCTTTTTCTTGCTATCGCTTTTAACATGCCATTTGGATTCACTACACCACTTTCATAAATTTCTTCCAATAGATTTGGATAAAGATCTTGAATATAGTGAATGGCATCCATGGCTACCATCTTGCGGTCTAAAATATCATCATTGATAGAACCAAGTGCCGCAAGCAAGGAACCTGTCTTTTCATCATCAAACTTTGGCCACAGTACACCTGGTGTATCTAATAAATCTAAGTTTGGATCAGCGTGTAACCACGTTAAGGAGCGTGTGACACCCGGTTTATCTGCTGCCTTTAATGAGTTCTTTCCATTGATACGATTAATCATCGTAGACTTACCAACATTAGGAATACC
>JABZLU010000094.1:0-4458 GCA_015256605.1 Solobacterium sp. | reverse complement strand
TATGGGTGCTTGGCTAGCGATGACGATTGATATTGCGATAAGAGGTGTATTATATTTAATTCGGTTATATAAGACAAATTGGTTAAGTGGAGTAGGAGGATAGAAGGTATGCATACAATTTTACTTGTTTCGATAGTGACGATTTTATTGCTTGCATTGATTATATTTTTAGGATGGCCGCATAAAATTGATGCGACAAGAAAAAAGATATATTCACCACTTATTTCAAGACGTGTTCGTATCTGTGTGATTTCGGATTTGCACTCTCAAAGTTTTGGTAAAGATAATGAGCGTATTATCCGTATGGTAAATAAACATAAACCCGATTTAATTGTATTTCCAGGGGATATCTTTACGCCTAGAGGAGACAATGAAAGTATGCTTGCACTCATGCATGCATTGAGAGAATACCCACGTGTGTATATCAGTGGAAATCATGATGCGATGTTGAAAGAAGAACTACATGACTATGTGATTTCGATGCGTTCGGATGGTGTGCAGGTTTTACTAGATGATAGTGAAGTAATGAATATCAATGGGCAATTACTAGAGATCATTGGCTTAACGGATGGTGGTCCTAAGATGAATAAAACAGTAGAGGAAGTAGATTCTCTTTGTATGACATCGTATTATAGAATTCTTTTATCACATCGACCACATCATATTGCATTTTATGAACAGCTGCCTGTAAATCTAATCATCAGTGGACATGCACACGGTGGTCAATGGGCAATCCCATTTATTAGACAAGGATTATATGCACCACAACAAGGACTATTCCCAAGATACACGCATGGCATCAAGAATCTTGAGGGAAGACTTTTATATATTTCAAGAGGATTTGCGACGGGAAATAAATTCTTTGTTCGCTTGTATAACAATCCTGAATTAGGATTTATCGATTTATTACCAATCAATGAAAAACGATGAGCAAACTGTTGCCCATCGTTTTAGTTTCTTTCTTTTGTAAGAATACTCTTTTCTAAACGAGAATTTTCTTCATCTTGAATTTTGTTATGCCAGATATAACGACGTGTTACACGGCTGCTAAGTAAACAGATAATCTCATATGGGATTGTATTTAATTCTTCAGCCATCTTTTCTAAGGAGATGTGTTCGCCAAAGATTTCAACAACTGTTTTTACTGGAACTTCTTTCTCTAAGTGAATCATTGCTTGATCCATACAAACGCGTCCAACAATCTCGGCATATTGACCATCTACGTATACCTTTCTACCTTGGTTTGCACGGATAAATCCATCCGCATAACCAATTGGTAGGGTAGCGATGATTTCGTCATCTTTTGCAGTGTAGGTAGCGCCATAACCTACTGTATCACCTGCATGCATATGTTTTACCATCACAACTTCACTGAAAAGTGAAATTGCTGGTTCAAGGGATTTTTCATAAGTAGAGATGCCATATAGAGAGATACCAATACGGCAAGCATTTGAAGTGTCTTCTTTAAAGAATGCGGTTGCGTCACTGTTATCACAATGCACCCAAGGAAATGTATATGAGAAGGATTCTACTGCTTCTTTGAATTTGGAGAATTGGCGATTTGTAAGATCTAAATCACTATCTGCACAACAGAAGTGGGTGAAGATTCCTTCCATATCACAGCTTGCAGCTTGCAGTTTTTCGAAGGCAAAATGAAGTTCGTCAATTGTACGAAAGCCAATACGACTCATGCCTGTATCAACTTTTAGATGTACGTGTAAACCTTTGCAGTTTTGTTTTGCTACATCTTGTACCCATTCACTAGAGTAAGCAGTACAGGAAATTCCGTATTTGATTAAAACAGGAATATCATTAGCTTCTGTAGCACCTAATATTAATAGCTTTCCTTCATAGCCTTCATTGCGAAGAACAAGAGCTTCATCTAAGGATGATACTGCGATCATCTCTGCCCCCGCCTCTAAAACAGCACGTGCTACATGAATATCACCACAGCCATAGGCATCTGCTTTTAATACAGCGATGATTTTCTTCTGACAAATTTCTTTTAATTGAATCAAGTTGCGTTCAATCTTGTCTAGATTGACTTGCATCCATGTTTTTCTATACATATTACACCTCTATAAAATAACGGATTGCGTATATCCAACGTATATGCCAATTAAACGGAATGCTAAACTGATTAATGCATATGGATTCAGAGAAGCAAAAATACGTAGATAAGACAGGAAGGTGGTTGCGATGACTGATAAATTTCCGCTTGTGAATAAGACGATAACGCCATTGATCGATATGGAACTCGTTAGGTCACCGATAAAGATTGCAATAAAAGTCATGATTGCCCCAACTACCATAAATCTAGTATGAACACCTCTTCCGAAATGTTTGATTGTAGCGGCAATTCCATAGCCGATGGCAATAAACAGTAGAGAGAACTCAATATGTAAGAATGAGGTAATTAGTCCATATAAATTACCAAGTATAACTGCAGCGATAAATCCTGTAATAATCGCAGCAATAAATCGTTGGTTATTATCTAAGTATCTAGCGTTATAGATTTTCATTTGAAACCTCCATAAAACATCTATTATTGTAGCACATTCGCTTGTGAAACATCATTACGGCTTCTATATCCATTAAGTAAAATGAGAAAGAAAGGGATAAATAGAACTGTTTTGAAAAAAATTTAAAAAAAGGAAACAAAAAGTGTTGACGATGAAAAGTCACCATGCTACTATATTAAAGCATTCCACGAAACAAGGAATGTAAGGGATAGATGGAGGTTTAGCTCAGTTGGGAGAGCATCTGCCTTACAAGCAGAGGGTCAGCGGTTCGAGCCCGTTAACCTCCACCATTTTTTTCGCCGACTTAGCTCAATTGGCAGAGCAATTGATTTGTAATCAATAGGTTGTAGGTTCGATTCCTATAGTCGGCACCATTTATTTGGAGACGTAGCGAAGTGGCTAAACGCGGCAGACTGTAAATCTGCTCCCTCTGGGTTCGGTGGTTCGAAACCACCCGTCTCCACCATTTACTGATGATGCATCGAGTGATGCTTACGAGTTGGACTTGATTATTGGGGTATAGCCAAGCGGTAAGGCAAGGGACTTTGACTCCCTCATTCGTAAGTTCGAATCTTACTACCCCAGCCATTTAAGATGTCTCGGTAGCTCAGACGGTAGAGCAACTGACTTTTAATCAGTGGGTCGAGGGTTCGAGTCCCTTCCGAGACACCACTTTATTTAAGACATGCGAGTGTAGTTCAATGGTAGAACGACAGCCTTCCAAGCTGTATACGTGAGTTCGATTCTCATCACTCGCTCCATGACATCTAAAAGCCCTATTTTAAGGGCTTTTCTTTATATGTGGCACCTTTTTGGCACCCTTTCCGCATATTTTTAATTGTTTCGTTCAGGAATTTGTCAGTATCTTTTAGTAAATGCGTATATGTCTGTAGTGTTTGCTCTATGGATGCGTGACCTAGTCGCTTGGATACTGCCACAATATTTACGCCACTGTTAATTAGAATTGTAGCGTGGCTGTGCCGTAGATCGTGTAGACGAATTTTATTAACACCAGATAGTTCTATTGCTTTTGTAAATCTTTTTTGTATTTGAGTGATTGGAAGACTGGTGATGCCACCGAAAAGGAAATCACCATCAACGTCCAATAATGGTTGTAATCTCTCTCTTAGATCGTCGTCAATCCATACTTTTCGTGACTGCTTTGTTTTGGTAGGTTTTAAGCCGTTTACGAAGTGTTTGATGCTGGCATGAATATTTAACCAATTACCATCAAAATCGCTCTTCTGCAGTGCCATAATCTCACCACGGCGTGCACCAGTCCAGAACAACGTTTCAAAGAAGAGAGCATAGAGCGGACTATCGACACAGGATAGAAATTGATTGAACTCATCGACAGTCCACACGTTCATTTCCTGCATTAGCTCTTGATCGGTCTTTTTAAGCCGTTTCAAGATAACGCTGTTGTCAACAACATTGTAGACTGTCGAGTAATAGCGAAATACGCCCTTAACGAACGAGATGGTGTCATTCTTTATCTTTGTTCCGCATTGGTCACTATTAGCGAGCTCTGCGCGCCATGCAACAAGTTGTGCTCGTGTGATTGATTTAATAGGGCGTTTATACAAGTCGGCGAATCTGCGTTCAAATGCCACTTGGTGTCGGCGTGCTTGTTCCTTTGATGGCAATGCATACTCTTCCCACTGATTAGCTACTTGTTCAAAAGTTAAATCGCTTGGATCGTTCCCTTGTTGCATTGCTTCAGCTTCGTAAATCTTGGCTTCACGCTTTGTTTTGAAACCGCGTTTTTTCTTAGTTCGTTGCTTCAATGTGATAGGGTCGCGATATTTGACCTGTACGAAATATGTTTTTCTGACCTCATCGTATCCGATCATGCGTTTCCTCCTTCCTAGGATTTTCTATAGTTGTTACTGAAGTAATCAGCAAATGCAAGATGTAGCACTTCCATTAAGTGTTC
>JABZLU010000093.1:0-4471 GCA_015256605.1 Solobacterium sp. | reverse complement strand
ATTAGATACTTCTTTAAATAGTTTTTCACGATAGGAACAAATATTCTTTAATGCATGTAAGGAACGTTTCATATCTTCCACGTCAAGATTTGAAAGATTACCACAGATATGTGGTAATTCTTGGCCTTTTAAACATAATACAGACCCAGCTCCACCACCTTTAAAATCAATTAATACAATTTGTAAGTCTTTAGGTGAAAAAGAAATAGCTAGAGATAAAAGCAATGTTGTAATTAATTCACTCTTTCCACTACCTGTTGTACCTGCAATTAATCCATGTGGTCCATCCTTGCATTCATGCAAATCAAAGTATATTGGTTGTTGATATGCATCCTTTCCTAAACGTATTTGCATTGACTTTGCTATATCACTATTACACCATCTTTCACTAATATTTAATTCCTCAATTGTATCAATGTCATACATAGAAAAGAAAGAATGATTATTGTTCATTGTATGATGATATTTCGGAAACAATGTTTGTTGTATATCAACTTTAATTAATTTATTGAAATCCTTACAACGATGTACTGTCTTCAGTTCATGATTGCAAACAATAACTGAATCACCTTCCCTGCGCAGCGAATGAGTTACATGATAGTGTTCAATGGTATCAAATGTAATCCACTCTTTCATTTCACAAAGATACAGCTTCGTAAAATTAAACAATACTTTTATACCCATGAAGTTTTGCGTCTTTGTGTTTAAGTCTTGAATTGAAGAAGAAATACAACGTGAACCATTATGATATATATGCGGTATCTTTTTTAACCAACTAAAGTGAATAAAATCTTTTACATCGACCAAGCAACAAATAACCACATCCTGTGGCCGATAACACATAGATATGTACCGCAGTATATCAATAACCAATTCATCTAATTGATTCAAAACAACATGGTTACCACATTGAAGTTTTAAAAGATATGGTGCATCCAATAAACTTGCATACTTAACAATTTCATTAAACTGCTGTTGGAACAAACTATCATCTTTATAAAATTGGAATGACTTTTCAAATACATATTTGATAGCACCTTTTGCCTGTCCAATCGGAAGATAAATACATTTAGGATATAACTGCTGTGGTAACTGTTCATCATTTACACATAGTTTTTTAACGGAATTTATATACGATTGATGAATACTATCTATATTTGATTTTAATTGTTCAAGGTAAGCTTCATATTCTGTTTTACGTGCATATATCTTTTTCTGATATTCTTTTTTCTCATGTAGTTGTTGTAATGGATTCCAAAGAATTGTACTTAACAACATCATACTAGGTAGTAGAATCATTGGTAACATATCTAATATATCTCTACCATTCATATATCCACGATACATAGAGATTGATGCTCCACTCATGGATGCTAGACTCATTGTGATTGCAGGCCCTACAGAAAAAATTACCGAACGTTTCTCATAATGACTAATATGTTCAGGTTCATCTATTGTTAGTGTATATTCACTTATTATTTCTGGTTGATAGATTGTTTTTCTATCTATGTATTGAATTGGAGATAACATAGTTGTCTTAGGAATAAACTTACTTAAATGGCAACTCGTATTCGATGGATGGTTTACGATGATAAAATCTTCCTCAAATAGAATTCGTAGATAATATGTTTCGAGTAAATCACCTGCTTTATATACCACATTTTGTATACGCTTTTGATTCATGTATGCATGAATGGAAGAATTTACTTCAATTTGTTTTGTATCGAAATGTATCGTAATAGCGTTACGATTTAATAGTTCTGTAGAAACAGTTATATCATTCATAACTGTACCAATCACAATTGTATCTTGATAAAGATATGGCTTAAATTGATTCCATCCCTGTAGTAAGGGTATAGCAGTAAATCGTTTTCCCTGAATCATACACGATTGTTCACGATTCAAAAGGTAAGAAACACCATCTTCTAAAACCTGTATTACAACACTATTATCTTTTCGATATAACGTAAAATGAGAACCGAATACTGTATGTTCTACTCGATTCTCATCAACTAATATCAAGAATAGTTCATCTTTATACTCAGTATATAAAATCATTTTCGATTTATCTCAACGACCAATATGTGACAATGCACGAGATGTTTTTTGTCTTTCGTTTGTATCAGAATATCTGTACCACCAGATTTCTTACCAATCACTTCTCCATCTAAACTTACTTCAGCGATATCTGTATTCTTACTTATATAGATTAAATCTTCAACAGTATATCCTTCTGGAAGACCAGACACTTGTATACGTGCACTTACACCAACACCAGCAATTAATGAATAGTCTTTTAAAGTAATTCTCTTCTTAACTTGTATGGCTTCTACATTTGGTACTTTTTCTCTATCTTCGCAACTACAATGATCAACGCTCATCCAGTTTTCATAGGTAACTTTTCCCTTTGGAAACAGAGGGGCATTTGATTCACTAAAAATCGGAATATTCCTGCCAAACCCAAATCTTCCTGCTAGACTATTACTACTATTCAATTTTAAATTACACATCCAATATGCATTTAGTTCTGTACATACTTTGATATCAGGATTTCCTTCAGATAACTCTTCTACAAGGTCTGGTTGCACATCAATATCATACGGTTCTGCTTTCCCTTCTTCGGTGTAGAGATATGTTTTAGTATGGAAATAACCTTTCGCACCTGCATCAATCTCTGCATCCATAATATTTTGATTGAATGCATGTAATGCTAGGTTCGTACCAAGTGTAATACCTGTTTCAGCACGAATTGATGCGGTAGCTTGCTTACTATGATCAGAAATAATACGCATATTACCATTACGAATCTCACATCCCAAAACATGATTTTGTACAAATGATAATTCAGCTTTACCAGTCGCATATATATTTAAATTCAGTTTCATTACTACAGATACCATAGGAGCATTTGGCAGAGGAATCTTAACGGTACATAACGTAATCGTATCCGTCATAACTTCTTGTTTTGTTTGAAAGATATTCTGTACGGTACTAATAAAATCTTTAGGATTTAGTTTTGAGAAGTCTCCATATAACTCCTTATACATACCATTCCGTAAGCCAATATTCTCTGAAGTAGTAAAGTCTGCTTTTAAATAACCGTATTGAATTCTATCTTCATCCTTATCCCATTTATATTGAATATGTAAATTATCTAATGCGGCATTTGCATACAACAGTCCACCAACTTGTAATTGTTTAGAAACCTCTGCATGTAGAGAACTAGTGGTACCCTTTAGTGCGATTCGAAATCCATTTATATCGAATGTATGATTGATTAAGCTGGTTGACATTAGGGACAGAGAATGACTCTGCTCTGTCCCTTCCTGTACAATATTTCCATTTCCATCAACTATTTTTGCATGATTAAACTCTAAATCTGTCCCACCTTGAATATCAAATTGTTCAATAACATCTTCCATATTCACTCGTTCTAAAGTTGTTAATATTCCTTGATTTGTATACTCACAATTTACTACACGATAGTATGCATCATCATATGCGATATACATTCCATTTCTTATAGAAGAATCTGATGCAAATAATGCGGTTAATCCTTCTTCATCAAATTGTTTCGGCTCATCATCCGCAAACTGAACGTCATCTTTCAATTGAACTGTTGTTTGTGTATTTGTAAATTTTCGATTATTAACTATATCAATAACCTGTGCTAAATATCCAAAAGCATCTTCTTTTGAAATCTCATCTTTTGGACGAAAACGTTGTCGCACATCAAGGCTCATCAAACCACTGGCAACTGCAGCCTTGACTTGATCTGGATAACTACAATCTTGTAAATCTTTAATAGTATCTGATGAACCCTCATGTGTTCTTGAGATAAGATTCATTAATGTATATGCAACCATCTCTCTTGTTAAAGTAGCTGAAGGATTAAAAGCTTTTGATGGGTTTAATAGTTCCCATTCAACAGATGATTGGACAACAGTAAAATACGGCGAATTAGAAGTTATATTTAAAAAATAAGGTTCCTCTTGTTGATAGTAAGTGATGCCTGCTTGTGTAGTGAGTTCTGTTAACCACTCACCATTTGTCATTGTATCAGTCACCTTCTTTTTACATCCAACAAATGTAACTAACATACATAACACAAGCAGAGTAATAACCTTCTTAATATTGAATACCGGACGCATTTCCTGTAATCGTTGTTTCTAATGAATCATAACTAGAAACTGTAGTATCTAAAAACTTTGCATACGCATCAATCAGTACACGATACTTCTCAAAACGATTTGCAAATAATTGGAAACGATTGCGAATCTCCTCACCACCATCAGAAACCCAAGTACCATTTAATGATGTAATTTCTTTTTGCATTGCAGTTAAATCATCATACATCATTTGATTTGTTGAACGAAGTTTAGCTGCTGTATCACTTACTTCAGCTAATGAAATTTGAATATTACTCATTTTTACCCCCCTTTACATTCCTAGCATTCCTGCTTGACTTGTT
>JABZLU010000092.1:0-4574 GCA_015256605.1 Solobacterium sp. | reverse complement strand
AATCCGAATGTCTTCTGTGTTAAGTCATTTGTACCGAAACTGAAGAATTCAGCAGTCTCTGCTAATTCATCAGCATTTAACGCAGCACGTGGAATCTCAATCATTGTACCGATCTTATAATCCTGCTTCACTCCAGCTTCCTTGATTACTTCGTCAGCAGTTGTACGAATAATCTGTGCAACATAATCAAGTTCCTTCTTTTCACCAACTAATGGAACCATGATTTCTGGAACTAACTTCCAACCACGGTGCTTCTTGTTGATGTTGATAGCAGCCTTAATAATTGCGCGTGTCTGCATGACACCAATTTCTGGATATGTAATGTCTAGACGGCATCCACGGTGACCCATCATTGGGTTAAACTCGTGTAAGTTTGCTGCTGCAGCCATCAAGTCTTCTACAGAGATACCTAATGCCTTCGCAACTTCTAATGATTCAGCTTCAGCCTTTGGTAAGAATTCATGTAAAGGTGGATCCAATAGACGGATAGTAACACTTCTTCCACCCATTGCTTCGAAGATACCTTCGAAGTCACCTTGCTGCATTGGTTCTAATTGCTTTAATGCAATCTGACGTTGTTCAACGTTTTGAGCAACTACTAATTCACGGATAGCCTTAATACGTTCAGGAGAATTGAAGAACATATGTTCCGTACGAACAAGTCCAACACCTTCAGCACCGAAACTTACAGCTCTTGCTGCATCTTCTGGTGTATCAGCGTTTGTACGAATCTTCATTGTTCTACGCTCATCAGCCCACTGCATGAACTTCTTAAAGTTACCAGAGATTGTTGCTGGAACTGTCTTGATTTCTCCACGGTAAACTAAACCTGTAGAACCATCTAGAGAGATAATATCTCCATCCTTGAACACTTCACCCTTGACTGTGAATTGTAACTTGGCTTCGTTAACCTTAATGTCTCCACAACCAGATACACAGCATGCACCCATTCCACGAGCTACTACAGCTGCGTGAGATGTCATACCACCACGTACTGTTAAGATACCTTCAGATACATGCATACCTTCAATATCTTCTGGTGATGTTTCTAGACGAACTAAGATAACCTTACGTCCCATTGTTACCTTTGTCTTAGCTTCTTCTGCAGTAAATACGATTTCACCGCAAGCAGCACCTGGTGAGGCAGCTAAGCCCTTAGCAATTACATCATTCTTCTTTTTCTTTAAGTCATCTGCGTCAAACTGTGGATGGAGTAAGTCATCTAATTGTTTAGGATCAACCATAAGTAAAGCTTGATCCTTCGTTACAAGACCTTCCTTCTCCATATCTACAGCAACCTTTAAAGCAGCTGCAGCTGTACGTTTCGCATTACGTGTTTGTAACATGAATAGTTTTCCATGTTCAATTGTAAACTCCATATCTTGCATGTCATGGTAGTGCTTTTCCAAACGTGCACAGATATCTGTGAAGTCCTTATATGCCTTTGGCATTGCCTTCTTAAGTTCTGCAATTGGAGAAGGTGTACGAATACCCGCAACAACGTCTTCACCTTGTGCGTTAATTAAGTATTCACCAAATAATTTTCTTTCACCTGTTGCAGGGTTACGAGTGAAGGCAACACCTGTTCCGCAATCATCACCCATGTTACCAAATACCATGGTCTGAACGTTTACTGCAGTTCCCCAAGAACTTGGAATATCATTCATCTTACGATAGAAGATAGCACGATCATTATTCCATGAACGGAATACAGCTTCGATTGCACGTTCTAATTGTACTGTTGGATCCTGTGGGAAATCTTCCTTCAATTCTTTCTTATAGAAAGCCTTGAAACGATTTGTTAATTCGAACATGTCCTCAGCATCTAATTCGATATCCTGAGTAACGCCCTTCTTTTCTTTTACTTCATCAATGATTTCTTCAAAGCGAGATTTGGATAATCCCATTACAACATCGGAGAACATCTGCACAAAACGACGATAAGAGTCGTATGCAAATCTCTTGTTGCCAGTCTTCTCTTCAACAACCTTAACAACTTCATCATTCATACCAAGGTTAAGAATTGTGTCCATCATACCTGGCATAGATGCACGAGCACCTGAACGTACAGAAACAAGTAAAGGATTTTCTAATCCACCTAATTTCTTGCCTGTTGCCTTCTGTAGCATTTCAACATGCTTGTGAATTTCGTCCATGATATTCTTGTTGATTTTCTTACCATCTGCGTAATATGCATTGCACGCTTCAGTTGTGATGGTAAATCCATCCGGTACTGGCATACCTAAAATGCTCATTTCAGCAAGGTTAGCACCTTTACCACCGAGCAGTTCACGCATGGAACCATTACCTTCAGAAAACTTATAAACATACTTTTTAGTAGCCATTATAGCCTCCCTTTATCTACTGTTTGATTATAAAGCAACCGGTTACATTTCTCAATACATACAAATCACTTTTGTGAGATTATCCAAGAAATTAACTTACTCTTTTCCATGCACGCATGAAACAGAAAAGACGATATCTTATCGATACCGTCTACTTAATTTGTTATTTTACATACTTTTTAATGAAGTCGAAGAATCGTGGAAAGTATTGTGAATCACTTGTTAAATTACCAAATCCACCCTGCTCTGAAACATACATCTCTTTCTTGCTTGCACAAGAATAATAGTTATCATAGGCATGACTAATCGGAACGATGCGATCTTGTAAACCATGTAGGAATAACATTGGAGTTACAGCGTTTCTTAACTGACGTTGTGTACTGATATCATTAAGACTAAAATGCAATACTTGTCTTACATAGAAGTCGACAGATGGCATCACAAACTTACCATTAAACTTGGTAATGTCTTGTACTTTAGTTTGGATAATATCTTTTATTTCTTTATATCCACCTTCAGCGATTGCACACTTTACATTGCGTGGTAAATAATCACCAACCGCATTCATGACAGAAGCTGCACCTACGTTCATACCAAACAATACAATCTCTGCTAGCGGATTTAGATTGACTAAGTAGTTAATCCAGCTGATTAAATCAAAGTGCTCACACCAGCCAAGACCAGTGTACTTACCTTCAGACATTCCATATCCACGTGCATCCGGTGCTAAGATATTGAAACCACGATGGTCAGCCTCCCACATATGTTCTAATAACGTTCCACTATAAGACGCAATTCCATGTTGGATGATAATCCACTTATGAGAATCCTCTTGATTCACGATACGTAATGCATGTAGTTTTAACCCATCGTAAGAATCAATGAAATCATCAAAACGATTACTATGTGCAAACCACTCATTTCTTTCCATTTGTAATAATGGTAACTCCATTGATGAACCACATTTTTGTAAAAATCTACTATTTTGTAAATCAAACGCATTGCGGAACACATAGTATCCAGCTCCTGCATATGCACTTGCACCAGCGACCGCAGTAGCACCTAATACTTTTAATAACGTATGCTTGTTTTCTTTATTTGACATACTGCACCTCCGTCAATCATGAATTGTTATCATGATTATAACATGTTCACTACTTTTTCAATACATTTAAGCGCTCTTCGATAACAGCGTATTGCTTCTGATATGCTTCGAGTTTTTGCTTTTCATTTTCAATCTTAGCTGCTGGAGCCTTCGCAATAAATCCTTGATTAGATAGGATTCCTGTTGAACGTGCAATCTCAGACTTAAGTCTTTCAATCTCTGCTTCAAGTTTCTTAATTTCTTCTTCCGGATTACTTAATTCACTAGATGGAATATATAAGCTACCACCTTGAATTGCCTCAACTGTTAAGTCACCTTCAAGTGTATCTTGCCACTGTGCCTTTGCAAGTTTCATGATAATTGCAGACATTGCTTCATCTGCCATAATTGTGTTACCATCAAGATCCTTTAATGCGATATGAATTAATGTTGATGGCTTCAAATCATTTACAATCTTAACTTCACGAATCTTTTGAATTGCAGAGATTACTCTTGCCATCGCTGTTAAATCACAAGCAGTCACATTTTCAATTACAGTTGGCCAAGATTCTAAGTTGATACTTTCCTTAGCACCTGGTAATAAATCATAAATCTCTTCAGTTACAAATGGCATAAATGGTTGTAATAAACTAACAATAGCCTTTAAACATACGTATAGTGTTGATTGTGCAGCATGTTTAGCTACTTCATCCGTACCATTTAATGCCGTCTTGCTCATCTCAACATACCAACTACAGAAGTCATCCCATACAAAGGAATATAGTTCGTTACCAACTAAAGCAAATTCATACTTCTCCATATTTTCAGTAACATGCGTAATTGTTTCGTTAAGACGATTGATAATCCATAAATCCGCAAGTGATAGATTTGTTAAATTGACATCTTCCACCTTCATACCTTCAGGAAGATTCATAAATACAAATCTAGATGCATTCCAAATCTTGTTAATAAAGTTACCGGCTGCCTCAACCTTCTCAGGAATATAACGCATATCCTGTCCTGGTGTTGAATTTGTTGTTAAGAAGAAGCGTAATGCATCGATACCATACTCTTCAATTACCTTCATTGGGTCAATACCATTACCAAGTGACTTCGACATCTTACGACCTTGTGCATCACGCAAT
>JABZLU010000091.1:0-4585 GCA_015256605.1 Solobacterium sp. | reverse complement strand
TATTGGGGACAGAAGAATATTGAGAAGATCAAACATATCATGAGTGTTATGTTGTGGTCAGTTATCGTCGTATCTGTACTATATATGGGAGCTTGTTGGTTATTTCCACGAGAAATCATTCATATATTTGCAAGTGATGAAAAGTTAGTAGAACTAGGTGTATCCTATCTTCGAGTAGTTGTTGTTTCGTATTTATTGAATGGATTATCTATGTGGTACTTCTCATCATTATCCGCAAAGGAGAATGTTAAAATCAGTGCAGCTGTATATACAGGCTCTTTCTTTGTGAATCTAATCTGCAATTATCTCTTGATTTATGGAAACTTTGGATTTCCAAAGTTGGGTGTTGTTGGAGCCGCAATTGGTACGATAGTCGCTAGAGCCTTCCAACTTGTATGTGCAAGTATATATGCGCGTTATCACGAAAAGGATATTCGCTTTGGCTTGCGTGATATTTTCGACTTTGATAAAACAATGATTCCTACATATTTCCACTTAAGTTTGCCTGTGATTGGGGATGATCTGATTTGGAGTTTAGCTGTATCTACACAATTAGCCATCATTGGTAGGATGAGTAGTGATTATGTTGCGGCTGCTTCCATTGCGAGCGTTGCCCAACAATTTGTAATGATTCTTGTCTATTCCATGGCGAAAAGTGCTACGATTACTACAGGAAAAGCAGTTGGACAAGGTGATTATGAACGTGTAAAACAAATTGGTAGAACCTTTTTGGTATTATCTGCGTTTGTAGGTATCCTTGCGTGTGGAGTTGTACTGTTTATACGAACACCAGTATTATCTCTTTACCCAAATGTAACAGTTGAGACAAAGAATCTTGCGTATCAGTTTATGACTGTTATTGCTGGTATTATGTTATTTACAGGAATTGAAAATGCGGCGATTGTAGGTATATTACGTGGTGCAGGGGATATGCACTATGCATTCCGTATTGATGCAGGTTGTATGTGGTTAATTGGCTTGCCGATGGGATTACTTGCGGCCTTTGTTTGGAAGTTGCCTGTTACATATGTATATTTCTTCTTACGCTTCGATATTATTTTCAAAATTATTCTATGTATCCGTCGTATTTTAAAGGGCGAATATATTAAGGACTTTACACGTAACCCTGCATCCTAGGAGGTATTTATGTATTACGGAAATATAAAAGAATATGACATTGCGGATGGTCCGGGGGTGCGTGTATCGCTCTTTGTATCGGGTTGTACGAATCGTTGTAAAGGGTGTTTTCAACCACAGACATGGAGCTTCTGTTATGGGAATTTATATACCGAAGAAGTTGAAAATCATATCTTAGATGCATTAGGAAGAGAGTATATTCAAGGACTAACACTACTTGGTGGGGAACCATTTGAACCAGAGAATCAGATAGAACTTGTCAAACTTCTTCGGAAAGTGAAACAGCGATATCCAGAAAAAGATTTATGGAGTTATACAGGCTTTGTCTATGAACGCGACCTTGTAAAGGGTGGTAGAAGATATACTGAAGTTACTGATGAAATGTTGGACTTATTAGATGTATTGATTGATGGACCATTTATGTGGCAGAAGAAGAATCTTCGTCTGATGTATCGCGGATCTGAAAATCAACGTGTGATTGATCTTAAGAAAACACGCAAAGAAGGGAAAGTTGTATTACTAATTGAATGAGAGTGGAAAAAAGAATTCCATTCTCATTTTTACATGGTATAGTAATGATTGCATGGCCTTAAAAGATTAGATATATTCGCCATGCATGTACTAAAATGTTGTATTTGGAAATAAAATATAAAAGTATTTTATCCAGATAAAGTGGATAAAATAGCTATATTTCTCTATGATTTTTTGAGATTATGGCGCATCTTTCAAGGACAACGAAATATCGCATTCTGAAGAAAGAGGAGCAGATTATGAAGAATAAGAACATCTTAGGACATTTACAGATTATTGTGTCCTCATCACTGTTTGGCTTAATGCCGTTGTTTACAAAGATGGCATATAGCTATGGCGCAACCCCAATTACAGTTGCGTTCTGTCGTTGTTTCTACGCGACAATCATCCTTGCGATTGTATTGCCACTCATGAAGAAGAATATCTTCTCAATTGAGCACAAACAAATAATTCCAATGTTAAAAATTGCGATTCCATTCGGGTTAATTCCTGTTGCGCTATTTAATGCCTATACACATTTGGATTCGGGTATGGCAACGATTCTGTTTTATACGCATCCAATCTTTGTTATGTTGTTGTCAATTTTGATGTACCGTACGTTTCCATCTAAGAAACAAATACTATGTATGGTTCTTTGTTTAGCAGGTATTGTTCTATTAAACGCAATTCAAGGGGAAGTTAAGATTGTTGGTGTCGCTATCGCAATTCTTGCAGGATTTATCTATAGCGTATATGTAATTGCCTGTGATCAAAAGGGAATTGATGAAATTGATCCAACTGTACTATCCTTCTGGATTAACTTATTTGCGTCCATTGCGGTAGGTGTCATTGGCTTTACATCTGGTCAGCTGATGATTGTTACAGAACCGATGGGACAGGTATCTATGTTTATCCTTGCGTTAGTAGTGTCTGTTATTGCGGTTTTACTATTCCAACATGGTGTATTAATTACAGGTGGTCTAAAGGCTTCATTACTTAGTACATTTGAACCACTCACAAGTTTATTTATCGGTGTGATTGTATTCCATGAGTTATTAACAGTACGTCAATGGATTGGAATTATATTCGTTCTTGTATCTGTTATTCTACTTGTCATACCAGTTGGAGCGAAAAAAGAAAGCTAAATTTATAGGGAGATACACATCTTGTATTTCCTTTTTATAATGCGCTTTGAAAGCGGATAATATTAGTTGACGAGCAAAACAAAAAGTATTATATTTAACTTAGTTAGTTTAGTGTAACTAACTACTGAAAATTATGCCGGAAGAACTCATTGTAGAACATTGTGCACCGACATTAGCCGGTGTCAAAACTGGGAACCTTTTTAACTGTGGTTATTCTTGTAAGGAACAGTTAATGAAACAGATTGCGGAAATCAATCATCGTTTCAGAAATTGTGATCTTAGAATGACTGTCCTCAGTTATCCAAAGGATCGAGCACTTATATATCTGTATCGGCCAACATGGTTGAAGACAGATTTATCTAAAGAAGACGTTGTGTCGATACTGAAAGAAAGAGGTTATCCTATCGAAGATATGTCTGCATGTATTGATGTATTAAGTCAACGCATTCAATCATCAGGGCAGCGTGCATTTCCACATGAAATTGGATGTTTCTTGGGGTATCCAGCAGAAGATGTTCGAGGTTTTATTGAGGATAGTAAACCTTGTAAACTTGTCGGAACTTGGAAAGTTTATGGCAATGAAGAGATGGCAAAACATCTATTCCAAATATATGAGAAATGCACATATGCATATTTGGAACATTTTGAAAAAGGAATGTCTTTAGAGCAGTTAGTTAGATTTGTCTAAATTAAAGGAGGAAAAAATCATGAGTAAAGTAGCAGTTGTGTACACAAGTACAACAGGTAACACAGAAAAGATGGCAGAGGCTGTCGCTGAAGGTGCAAAGAGCAAGGGAGCAGAAGTTGTTGTTTTAACAGCTGATGCATTCAACGCTGGTGAAGTAGCTAATTATGATGCAATCGCATTTGGTAGCCCAGCTATGGGTGTTGAGCAGCTTGAAGAGAGCACTTTTGAACCAATGTTCGCAGACGTTGAAGGTAGCCTAGCTGGTAAGAAGGTTGGACTATTTGGCTCCTATGGTTGGGGTGATGGCGAATGGATGCGTACATGGCAGGATCGTGTAGCAGCAGATGGAGCTGTATTAGTACAAGATGGTGTTATGGCAAACTATGAGCCTGATGATGGTGCATTAGCACAGTGCAAAGTATTAGGCGAAGCATTAGCTTAATCAAAGATATGAAATAAAAAAAACTGTCACTTTCTAAAGATGGAAGGTGACAGTTTTAATATTCTAAAAAGAAGGTAATCCCTTTTTCTGGGATTACCTCATTAATTTGCGACACCATGATGTGCAGTATAACTACCTGATGTTAGGGAAGAGAAATGATATCCATTCTGTAGACCCCAGATAATAATACGTTCAACCGCATCAACTGAGAAACCTTTTGAATCATGCTGTAACACAACAGAAGGACGATTATTTGCGGAAACATTTTGAACTTGAGTTGTTACATTCTCAAATACTTCATCTGCAGTGGAAGCTCCACCCGCATCACCGCTGGATACATTCCAATCAAAGTAAGTATAGCCCTTTAAAGAAGCCTGTCTTACTAATGCCGTCATAATACCAGAGGTATAGTTACGGCTGACTGTATTAGAAGAACCACCCGGAAAACGGAATAGATTTGCATATGTTCCTGTCTGTTGATAAATGATATTATTCATTGCGTTAAAGTCATTCCAGAATGCATCAGTACTGGAATATACATTTGAGTAATCATGCGTGTATGAATGCTCCGCAACAACATGACCTGCTTGTGCTTCCTTTTGAATCATATAGATATAATCAGGTTGTAAAGCAGTTACGAAGAAGGTTGCTGGAATGTTGTAC
>JABZLU010000090.1:0-4587 GCA_015256605.1 Solobacterium sp. | reverse complement strand
TAGTGATGCAGCCATTAAATTTATTTTTGGCGTTTATTTATTGTTTTTTTCAAAAGCAACAAAGCAGTAAAACATAGTTTTTCAAACTGAACAAAACCAACAAAGGCGATAGGAAGAAAATCTATCGCCTTTGTTGTATTCATGCAACATGCTTTGAACAGAAATATTTGTTATTAGAATCAATCATTTTAGATTTAGTAGGATGAGTGAATCGGGGCAGGAAGTTTTTATAGACAGATATGGACAGGTAAATTGGCTAATCTACGAGTGTTGCAATATGAGAATCTGTAAAAATCGTTTTTGACAAAAAATATTTCTCCCATTGTCCAAAATGGACAATGGTTTAACTCCCTTTTTGTGATATTTTTATCAAGTAAACAAAGGGAGAGAACTATGAATAAACATTTATTTGCAGCATGCTTAAGCGTAGGTATGCTACTGGCTGGATGCTCAGCGAAGAAGAGTACTACTGTAAAAGATGGTACTTATGAGGAAACAGTTGATGGACGTAACGGAAAGGTTACAGTAAGCACAACAATTTCTTCTGGAAAGATCACAAATGTAGAAGTAAAGGATAATAAAGAGACACCTGAGATTGCTGGTACTGCAATTACGGAGTTACCAAAGAAGATTGTTGAAAAGAACAGTCCTAATGTAGATGGTGTAACGGGTGCGACAATCACTTCTGATGCGATTAAGGAAGCAGTTAAGAATGCAATTAAGACTGCTGGTGGTGACCCTGATTCATTTGGTAGTGATAGTGCACAAGCATCTGAATCAAAGACTGAGAAGTTAACTGCTGATGTAGTTGTTATTGGTGCGGGTGGTGCAGGTATTACTGCCGCATTAACAGCTCAACAAAATGGTGCGAAGGTTATCTTACTTGAAAAGTCTGCGAATATTGGTGGTGTATCTGTTATTGCAGGTGGACCAATGGGTATTAATTCTAAGGAACAAAAAGAAGCTGGTGTAGCTGGTACATTTACAACACAGGAAATTCTTGCGTATTGGCAATCCTATAACTGTTGGATGGATGATGGACAGTTGTTCTATAACATCGCTAACCGCTCTGGTGAAACAATTGACTGGTTAGAAGAGAATGGTATGGACCTTGTCTATGTTGGTAATGAACAGAAAGCACATGCTAATGGCTTCCCAACATATCATGCATATGCAGACCAATCCAATAAGCTTGGCTACTATCAGGCTCTATTAAAGCAGTTTGAAAATGCTGGTGGTAAGATCTACTATCAAACTCCTGCAGTAGAACTGAAGTCAGAAGACAATAAGATTACAGGTGTTGTAGCAAAGTCTTCTGATACAACATATGAAATTTCATGTGATGCAGCAGTACTTGCGACAGGTGGTTTCGGTGCTAATGCAGATGTCATTGAAAAGGAAGTTGGTTTCCCACTCGTTACATTTACAACAGGTACACAAACAGGTGATGGCGCAACAATGTCACAAGCAATTGGTGCTGGTAAGGGTAAGACAATCCAACAGTACCATGGTGTAACATCCTACTCTGGAATCGAACCGGGTTCTGGCAAAGATGAAATCGCAAAGGCAATCTATCTTGCGACAAGTATCTGGGTTAACCAACGTGGTTCTAGATTTGCGCCAGAAGATCTAAACTATGATACAGCGCTGTCTTCAAATGCCGCTGCGACACAAGGTGAATACTATTTCTCAATCATGTCAGATGATATGGTAAAGAAAGTAGAGCAGGGTGGTTCTAAGGAATTGAATGTAGAAACAGCTGTTGGATACCAACCATCATTACCACTATTTAGTGTGAATGAACCGTGGACAGAGTTTAGATCCGCACTAGAAGATGGTGTTAAAAATGGTACCGTGTTCAAGGGCGATACAGTGGAAGATCTTGCAAAGGCAATGGGTGTTGATGCCAATGCATTAAAGAAGACAATTAGTGCATACAACGCAGATTGTGCAAATGGATCAGATGCAGTATACGGCAAAGATTCTAAGTATATGTTATCTCTAGGTGATGGTCCATACTATGCTGTTAAGGCAAGACCAGTATCCTTAGGTGGTATTGGTGGTGTACTTGTTAACTCTAATCTAGAAGTTATCAAGCAAGATGGAACAGTTATCGGTGGTCTATACGCAGCTGGTAATGAAATTGCTGAAATCTATAACAACTCATATCCACTCGTTGAAGGCGTTACATTAATGACAGCTCTAACAGGTGGAAGAATCTGTGGTGAAGCTGCAGCTGAATACGCAACAAAATAATCCCACTCTGGAGAAATCGTAAGATTTCTCCTTTTTTAGAATAAAAGAAAGCAGGTATTTATACGCATTAGAGTAAAAATGCACCCAAAAGTACATAATTTTGGGTGCATGAAGGACTGAAGTTAGAATCGAATATGAATATAAAACAAAATATCTGTAACTCTACAAAACAGTGCTACTAAAAACTATTGCATTATTCATGGTAAAATAAAACTATGAAAAAAGACGAATTATTTGATTTGGTGAGTGAGTGTGAAACACTTGAAATATTTGTGGCAAAGGCTGCGAAGCTAATTCAAAATCCGATTTGGATTATGGATGATGCATATCAATTAGTAGCCTGCTCTAAGGTACCAGATGCTTACGTATATTTATCTTTTTTACAAGATACAAAACTAAAACGAAGCTTTGTGAATCGATTGATAGAACTAGGACTCCTCAATGAGAATGGTATTCAAAAACCATTGCGTATATTCGATTCAGAGTATCAAAGAGATGTCTATGTAGTCGATATTTTTGCAAAGAAGAAGTCGATTGGAAAACTGACGGTTGCGGTGGAGAATGAAATTAGTGAAGAGGATGTTAAATTGCTTGCGGATGCTGCATCTATCTATTTACGTCATCAATTAACGAATCATGGATCTAAACGTGAACAAGCATTTACCTTGCTGCTACAAAAAGATGAAGAGAGCCAATCACTAGGACTTCAATTACTACAAGAAACTGGTTATCTCATCAAAGGTACTTACATGCTTGCATATATTGATACTACAATTGCAAATCGTATTACTGTATTGCGTTCTTTCTTAAGTGAGATACAGAAGAGTGATGTAAACCTATTAGGTGGTATTGTGAATGAACAGTGTTATCTTTTATTGGCAAGAACAAAGCATATCGATTTGAAACAATACCCAAATATTCATGTTGGATATAGTATGCAGTTTGAAAACCTTCATCATCTTGATGGATACGCAAGACAGGCAGAATATGCAGCTAGTAAGGCAAAGGGAAAAGAGGCAAACTTCCAGAATCTAATTGATTCCTATTTGCATAGCCAATTAGAAAAACAATTACCACTAGATACATTGGTTGACTTAAAAATACGAAAACTCATCTCGTATGATCATAAGTATGAGACGAAGTATTACGAGACAATGTGCATGTATGTGAAATCTCAATACTCAAAACAGAAGACTGCAGAAGGGCTCTATATTCATCTGAATACCGTTAAGTATCGTCTTCAACAGATTGAAAAATTATTCGATATCAATTTTGAAAAAGACGAGAAATTGATACGGTTGGCAATGTTAGTGCATCACGTTTAAATTTCTATTGCATTTGACTTTTCAAATCGGAAAAAAGAAGTATACTATTAATGTGTTAGTTATAGTTAACTAAAGGAGCATTTTATATGAATATTTCAACATTCTTAGTATTAATGGTCGTTGTTGTAATTGTTGCATTCGATATTCGTTATGTGATGAAGAACGGAGTAAGCTCCTGTAGTGGAGATTGTAGTTCTGGCTGTCATTCTTCCTGTAGATGGGTAGGAGATATCAAAAAGGCACAACGCAATATCCGTATTCAAAATAAGATTAAGTCCTTGTTAGGATTATCGAAGTAATCTATCAGCCACTACGGTGGCTTTTTCTTTTGCTTTCTTGCAAGCAATGGTATAAGGGTGTAGGCTATAAGTAGATGTTTCAACGACAATCATTACCAACCAAAATCATTCATAATTTTTAGTGGAGAAGAAAATGAAACAGAATACAAAGTTATTGCATGGTTACACCGTATTAGACCAATATACTGGTGCTGCCAGCATACCAATCTATCAAACGTCCACGTTTCATAATACAGAGTTGTATTGTGATGAGCAGAAGTATTTATACACCCGTTTCTCCAATCCAACGATTGATGCTTTAGAAGATGGTCTTCGTTGTATTGAGAATGCCAAATATGCATTGAGTTTTAGTTCTGGTATGAGTGCGATATCGAATGTTTTGATGTTGTTGAATGCTGGTGAACATGTCATCCTTCCAAAGGAAGTGTATGGTGGTACTTGTCAGTTTGCGACGAAGATTCTACCTCGTTATCAAATCTCAGCGAGTTTTGTAGATATGGCAAATCTTGCAGAGATAGAAAGTGCGATTACAGATAACACACGCATGATTTATATTGAGACACCATCCAATCCTTTATTAAAGGTATGTGATGTTGGCGCAATCGTATCCATTGCGAAAAAGTATGGGTTGATTGCGGTAGCCGATAACACCTTTATGACGACGCTATTCCAAGATACACTTGCGTTAGGTGTTGATATCGTTGTAG
>JABZLU010000008.1:6048-13131 GCA_015256605.1 Solobacterium sp. | reverse complement strand
TTTTCTTCTAAGATCTTAGCAGCTGCACGAAGTGTTCTTTCATCTTCTGATTCTGGTAATACAATTGTTTTTATATCTTGTTTAGCTCTTTCTTTAATTCCGTCAATAAATGACATAGTTATTTCCTCCTTGAACATTAAAATTATCACGCTAACTGTGAAAAAAGTCCAATTATATAGTTGAAATCTTGAAAAAAATATAAAATTAACTAATTTTATAAAAGGATTGAAATTTAAAAATCATGCAAAGTGTTATAATAAAGCCAATGAGTTGGGGGAAGATATGTCTACGTATACAATTCAAAATTCATTTGTGTCAGTAACGATTGATGAACATGCAGCTGAAATACATAGTTTCTTTGATCGTGAAACGAATATCGAGGCAATGTGGCAAGGTGATAAAACCTATTGGGCTGGAAGAAATCCAATCTTATTTCCGATCGTTGGTAAAACTTGGGATGGCATTCTACATATTCAAGGTAACGAATATCATACTGGAAACCATGGCTTTGCTAGAAACAGTGAATTTAAATGTATTAAACATACTGATACTCAAATCGTAATGGAACTGTGTGATAGTGAAGAAACGCTAGCACAATATCCATTTCACTTCCGACTTGAAGTTACGTATACCTTGGAGGGTAAAAAGTTAGATATTGTATATCGCATTGAAAATCGAAATACCTGTGTGATGCCATTTAACTTTGGATTACATCCTGCATTCAATTGTCCACTTGAAAAAGATAAAACGTTTGATGCATACCGTTTAGAATTGAATCAAAAGGAACTATTAAACGATCAGGAAGTCGATGAGATTGCTTTAGATAAAGATGCATTAAAGAAGACAATCATCATCCAAAATCCGCGCAGTACCTGTACGAAATTAACGGATGGTATTCATGGTGTACAGGTGGAATATCAGGGTTATCCATGGCTTGCGTATTGGTCGCCTTATGCACCGTTTGTGTGTATCGAGCCATGGTATTCACATACAGATTTTGAGAAGAATGAAGTTCCATTTGAAAAACGTGAAGGAACAATAATATTAGATGTAAATGATAGCTGGCAAACAGCGTATTCAATAACACTATTCTAAAAAAGGAGAAAGAAAATGTTAAAAATTGTTATTGCAGATTCCTATGACCAAGTAAGTGAAGAAGCATTTAAAATCATGCGACAGGTTGTAGAGAAAGAAAATCCAGTATTGGGATTAGCTACAGGGTCTACACCTGTTGGTTTGTACAAGAAGATGATTGCAGACCATAAGACAAATGGCACATCGTATAAGAATGCTATTACATTCAACTTAGATGAATATGTTGGTTTACCACGTAATCATGAACAGAGTTACTATACATTCATGCATGATAATCTCTTCAATGAGATTGATGTGCCTGAAGAAAATATTCACATTCCTAATGGTGAAGCAGCAGATCCTGAAGCTGAATGCGTACGTTATGAAAGTGAAATGGCAAAGTATGTGGTAGATGTTCAGGTGCTTGGTATCGGTTCTGATGGACATATCGCTTTTAATGAACCAGGTGCAGCCTTTGATAGTTTGACACATACAATGGAACTAACAGAACAGACACGTAAGGACAATGCTCGTTTCTTCGATGGGGATATTGATCAAGTTCCAACTCTAGCAATCACACAGGGTTTAGGCACTATTATGCGTGCAAAGAAGATTATCTTAATTGCTACAGGAGCCAATAAGGCTGATGCAGTATACGGTATGATTAAAGGTCCTAAGACAACGGATTGTCCAGCAAGTATCTTACAGGATCATCCTGATGTAACTGTTATTTTGGATGAAGAAGCTGCCGCAAAAATCAAATAGGGCATAATTCTTTTGTATCAAATATATTTATGCAATAATATGTTCACGGAGGTATTCAAAAATGGATATTATTAAGAATAAAGCAGAATATGACCAAGTATTAGCAGATAACAAATCAGTATTTGTAGACTTTTACGCAGACTGGTGTGGACCATGTAAGATGGTAGGACCAGTTCTTGAAGAAATTTCTAAGGACTATGCAGACATCAAGTTTGTAAAGGTAAACGTTGATGATAATCCTGAGATTGCGCAGCAGTATGGAATTATGTCAATTCCTACAATGATTGGCTTCAAGAATGGTGAAAAGGTAGCTTCTTCTTTAGGTTTCATGCCAAGAGAAGAACTTGAAGCTGTTGTTAAGCAGACTTTATAAGAATGTCTAATGAGCAGGTGAAAGCCTGCTTTTTTTATCTTAAAAAATATTTTAAAAATGCAAAATTTTAGTATGTTATTCTTAATGTATATGTGGAGGTTTCTTTCATGTTACAGCTGAAGAATATTGTCAAGAGTTATACAGTAGGGGAACTTACGCAAGTTGCTTTAAAGGGTATCTCTTTAAATTTTAGAGACAATGAATTTGTATCTATCCTAGGCCAGTCTGGTTCTGGAAAAACTACGATGTTAAATATAATTGGTGGATTGGACCGTTATGATAGTGGTGATTTGGTAATCAATGGGATTTCTACCAAGAAGTACAGAGATGTAGATTGGGATGCATATCGCAATACTTCGATTGGTTTTGTCTTTCAAAGCTATAATTTGATTCCTCACCAAAATGTACTTTCTAACGTTGAAATGGCATTAACTCTTTCTGGCGTTTCACGTAAAGAAAGAAGAAGACGTGCAACAGAAGTACTAGTAAAAGTTGGTTTACAAGATCATATCCATAAAAAACCAAATCAATTATCCGGTGGCCAGATGCAGCGTGTTGCGATTGCTCGTGCACTCATCAACAATCCAGATATTTTACTTGCGGATGAACCGACAGGTGCTCTTGATACAGAAACAAGTATTCAAATTATGAATCTTTTAAAGCAGATTGCAGAGGAGAAACTTGTAATCATGGTTACACATAACCCTGAACTTGCAGAAAATTACTCGACGCGAATTGTGAATTTAAAAGACGGACAAATCATCAGTGATACAGATCCATATGATATTCCTGATGAAAGTGTAGGAGAAAAACTTAAAAAGAATTCAAAACGTATATCGATGTCTTTTTGGACTTCTTTAGGATTATCTTTTGCCAATCTGCGAACAAAGATTGGTAGAACAATTCTGACTTCCTTTGCAGGAAGTATCGGTATTATTGGTATAGCGCTAATCTTAGCTTTATCAACAGGAATGAATCAGTACATAACACGTGTTCAAAAGGAGACGATGATATCATATCCGATTACGATTTCTTCTCAGACGGTTGATGCTACTTCGATTATGCAGTTACGTACGCAGATGATGGGCTTATCTTCTTCGAAAGAAACACAATCAGAGGATGGAAAAGTTCATGCAGACTATCAATCATTGAAACAAAGTGATGCTGTTGCAAACAATCTGATTCAAAATAACCTAGCTGAATTTAAAAAGTATCTCGATAATCCTGCATCAGAGATTCATCAATATGTTGGTGAAAATGGGATTATATATAGTTATAATGTTAACTTTGATGTGTATGCACAAAATCCAAATCAACAACTCATTAACACAAATATTGAACTAGATGGAGGAAATGGAAATTCAAATCGTCCTCGTATGTTTAATTTTGCGAATATGGGTGTAAATAATCAATCCGCAAAAAACTTCTCTGAAATGGTTGCTGGTACAGGTGGGCAGCCAATTTCATCTGTAGTAACAGATAGTTATGATATGGTGGCTGGTTCTTGGCCAACGAGTTATAACGAGGTTGTGATGGTACTCAATGAGAACAATGGTATCCCAGTACAATCGATGTATCAACTAGGTTTTATCACCAAGGAACAATACACGGCTGCTAAAAATCAACTTGCAAACAAACAAGATGGAAAAGACTTTACACTTAGTTATGAGGATATGTTACAAAAGACATTCTATCTAGTACCATCAAGTGAAAATTATTTGAAGAATGAAAATGGTAGCTTTAGCCAAATCAAGAATCCGGAATATGATTCTGAAGGCTTGATGAATAAATCGATTCCTTTAAAAGTAACCGGTATTATTCGTCCGAAGGAAGATGCGAAAAATGCGACCATCAATACTGTAGTCGCATATACAAATCTTTTAACCAATTATGTGATTGATCGAGCAAATGAATCTGCTATTGTACAAGCACAAAAGAATACTCCGGAAATTAATGTATTAAATGGCGTACGCTTTAATGCTACAACGGATGAAGAGAAGATACAGGATACTAAGAAGTATTTGTTAAATCTAAGCGATAATGAAAAGGCGAACATGTACCAGTTGATTTTGTACTACGATGGAAAAAGTCAAAATCAAGAAACAGATGTAGATACAAATAGTTTTGATATGAATGCTTTGTCAAAATTATCCATGAATCCACAAAGTAGTATGTCTAGCATGTTGGAAAATTATCTCAATGATAATCCAAATACAACAACGTTACTTGCGATTTACAATGATTATATCGGCGGCAAATCGTTAGAGAAGAATCTTTCTTCCTTTGGGGCAGTGAGCTACGAATCACCATCCAGTATCAGTATCTATGCAGATAGTTTTGAAAATAAAGATGCGATAGGAAAAGCAATTGAAAATTACAACAATTCTGTTGGTGAAAATTCAAAGATTTCCTATACAGATTATGTTGCGTTAATGACATCTTCCTTAACGACCATTATCAATGGTATCTCTTATGTGCTTATTGCATTTGTGGCCGTATCATTGATAGTTTCTTCGATTATGATAGGAATCATTACCTACATTTCTGTAATGGAAAGAACGAAGGAAATCGGTATTCTGCGTGCACTTGGTGCATCGAAGAAGAATATCTCGCAATTATTTAATGCGGAGACATTTATCATTGGTATTTTCTCAGGTATCCTAGGTATCGGTATCACATTATTACTGCTAATTCCAATAAATAATGTCATCCAAACGATATCCAAGATTGAAGATTTAAGTGCAGTATTGCCGCTCGAATCTGCTGGAGTATTAATTCTAATTAGTATCGTAATTACTGTGATTGGAGGATTCATTCCTTCTCGTAGTGCAGCGAAAAAAGATCCAGTAGAAGCGTTACGTACTGAATAAACGAAGTCACCATATGAAAGTATGGTGATTTTTAGGTATTTCCTATGAAGGAATGAGTGGTTAATAGTATAATCTTTACGAAGAAATGGAGATCATCACATATGAAAAAAGGTTATATCAATTGTAATATCTGGCAAAATCCAGCAACTGCTTTTGCGACGAGTGATGAATATATTATCAAAGTAGGCACAAATCAAGAGATTGAAGAATTACTATGTAAAGAAGAGGCTGAAATCGTTGACTTAAAGGGTATGTTTGTCGTACCTGGTTTCGTGGATAGTCATATGCATCTAGCAGAACTTGGAATGTATTTATCCAATGTTGTATTGGATGATTGTCATTCTAATGAAGAAGTTATCGAAAAGGTGAAAGAAAAGCTTGCGACTACAAAAGTAGGTGAGTGGATTATTGGTCGTGGCTATAATGAAGAATCTTTCCCAGATCACCAAAAGCCAACAAGACAGATGCTTGATGAAATTAGTACAGAGGTTCCGATTGCCTTAACACGTGCATGTGGCCATGTTTTATCTGCAAATACAGCTGCTTTGAAAGCTGCTGGTTTTACAGAACACACAAAGATTGAAGGCGGAAATGTTGACTATGAAAATGGTTTTGTGGAAGAGAATGCTTTAAACAATATTCATAATGCATACCCACAACCAGATGAAGAAAAGATTAAAGAATATATTCGCATTGGGGCAAGTTACGCAAACCAATTTGGTGTTACGACGGTAGGTAGTGATGATTTTTTGGCAGTCGCACATGACTATAAACCAGTATTGAGTGCTTTTGCATCACTGGCATACAAACAAGAAATGACGGTACGTGTCAATGAACAATGTGAGTTTAATAATCCAAAGGAATTCTCAAAGTTCTTGGATGATGGTTATACCTTTGATGTAGGTGATGACTATTTCCGTATTGGTCCATTAAAGTTAATTACAGATGGTTCATTAGGTGCTAGAACAGCATATATGAAGAATGCATATGCGGATGATCCAACGACGAAGGGAATTGCATCTTTGGAAGAAGATGTTATTGAAACTTACGTACGTTTAGCAAACCAATTTAATATGCCGACTATCGCCCATGCAATTGGTGATGCGGCACTAGATAATGTACTGCATGTATATAAAGATACTGTATTAGAAGGTAATCCTTTACACCATGGTATCGTACATTGCCAAATTATGAGACCTGATCAAATTAAACAGGTACTTGATCAGAAGTTGGCTTGTTATTTCCAATCTATCTTCATTGATTATGATGCACAGATTCTTGCTTCTAGAGTCGGTAAGGAACTTGCAAGTACTTCTTATCCATATAAGACGTTATTAGAAGGAACTCTAGCATCGAATGGTTCGGATGCACCAGTTGAAATGCCGAATGTTTTAAAGGGAATTGAATGTGCAGTCACGAGAAAATCAATCTCTTATGATGCATGCATGAATGAAGAGGAATGTCTAACAGTTGATGAGGCTATCGCATCCTTTACAACAAATGGTGCCAAGATGTTATTTATGGATCATTGTATCGGTGCAATCCAAGAAGGATATTATGCTGATTTCGTTGTGCTAGAAAAAGATATTCGGACAATACCTGTTTCTGACATCCATCGTACAAAAGTTATGTTAACAGTGATGGATGGTAACGCGGTGTACTCTAATGATTAGAAATATTGAAGAAAAAGATATACCAGTTATTCTAGATTGGTATAACTGGTATATCAAAAATAGTACTGCAACATTTGAGACAGAAGAATTAACGTTAAATGAATTCAAACAACGTGTTCGTACAATTATAGAGAAGTATCCATGGATCATTTTAGAAGAAGAGGATAAACCAGTTGGGTATGCATATTATTCTGACTTTAATAGTCGTCAAGCATACGCATGTACAGTTGATTTAGCAATCTATTTAGAACCTAATGCATGTCATCATGGCTATGGTAATACCCTGATGAAAGAGATGATAGATATTGCTAGAAAATCTGGATATAAG
>JABZLU010000008.1:0-6038 GCA_015256605.1 Solobacterium sp. | reverse complement strand
ATCGCTTGTAACAGCAGGGAATATCGCAAGCGAAAAACTACATGAAAGATTTGGCTTTATCAAAAAGGCAACGTTTGAAGAAATTGGCCATAAACACAATCAGTGGTTAGCAGTTAGTTATTATTACTTACAGCTAGAGAATCAATAAAAAGGAGGAACATGCATGCGGAAAATCATTCTTGCGGGTGTTTGTTTACAAGCAAATAGTAGTACCTTTACAAGTGCAATGCAGGAATGTGTTGCACTCTGTGAAGCATGTAATCTAGAAGTACTTGGAACGATTACCCAACAATCAAAAAGCATGGATCCACATACCGCATTCCGTATTGGAAAATTAGAGACGTTGAAAGCGATGTGTGAAGAACTAGGGGCTGATGGTATCATCTTCTACAATCCCTTAAAGATACAGGTCAGTGATCGTATCTCTGCATATTGTGGAGTCAATGTGATTGATCGTACAGCGTTAATCTTAGATATTTTCTCCAAGCGTGCTCGTAGTCGTCAGGCAAAACTGCAGACAGAAGTGGCACGTTTACAGTATGATTTACCACGTGTACTACATGCGGATAATGATAACGAACGTTCACGTGGTGGTGCAGTCACAAACCGTGGTGCTGGTGAGATGCGATCATCCATCATCGCCACAAGATACCAAAAGAAAATAAATGACTTAAAAGAAGAACTACGAAAGATTGAAGTACGTCGTTATCAGGATGAGCGAAGACGTCAAAAGACATTGTTGAAACGCGTTGCCTTAGTTGGGTATACCAATGCTGGTAAGAGTTCCTTGATGAATGCAATTCTTTCCATGCAGGATGCTGGGGGACAAGAGGTTCTAGAACAAGATATGTTATTTGCAACTTTGGATACAAGTGTTCGCATGGTCCAAAGTAAACATAAGAAATTCTTGTTGTATGATACGGTTGGCTTTGTATCAGATTTACCACATGGACTGATTGAAGCGTTCAAGAGTACTTTGGATGCCGCAAGAGATGCAGACTTGTTAATTCATGTGATTGATGTGGCAGATCCTAGTTGGCAAGAAAAGAGTGCTATTACCCAAGAAACTTTAAAAGAGATACATGCAGATGAGATTCCACAGATTCATGTATTCAATAAGATAGACAAGCTAGCACATCCAGAAAGAGTAGATGGTCTTACCATCTCTTGTTATACAAAAGAAGGCTTAGATACATTGCTGGAAGAAATCATTGAAATGATTTATCCAGCAGAAGAAATCATTGTATGTAAACTAGGCTATGATAAAATAAGCATGTTCGATACATATAAAGCAATCCTAGATATGGATATTCTAGAGTACCACCAAGATGGTTTAATCGTTCGAATCACAGGTGAGAAAAAGATGTTACATGTCTTTGCGAAGTATCAGATAAAAGGAGAATAAAAATGGGAAACACAGTTTGGGAAAAACTCAATAAAACAGAGTTAAAGAAACTACACGCATTTAACGAAGATTATCGTGTATTCTTAAGCAACTCAAAGACAGAGCGTACATTTGTGACTAACTCTGTTGCGTTTGCGGAAGCACATGGATTCAAACCAGTAGAAACAGCGAAGAAGCTAAAGGCTGGTGATCGTTATTACGCTGTAAACAAGGGTAAGAATGTTATCTTATTTGTAATGGGTAAAAAGCCATTAACAGAAGGTATGAATATCTTAGGTGCACATATCGATTCACCTCGTATGGACCTTAAGCAAAAGCCAATCTATGAAAAGGATGGCTTAGTATTAATGGATACACACTACTATGGTGGTATCAAGAAGTACCAATGGGTAGCACGTGCGATGGCACTTGTAGGTGTTGTATGCAAGAAGGATGGTACAACAGTTGAAATTAACATTGGTGATAAGCCTGGTGATCCAGTTGTGGGTATCTCAGACTTATTGATTCACTTAGCTGCTCAACAATTACAAAAACCAGCAGCGACTGTCGTAGAAGGTGAAAAGTTAGACCTATTAGTAGGTTCTATTCCTAAGAAGGGTGTTGAAAAGGATCCTGTTAAAGCATATCTTTTAGACCTCTTGAAGGAACAATATGATATTGAAGAAGATGACTTCCTCTCAGCAGAAATCGAAGTTGTACCTGCTGGTGAAGCGCGTGATTATGGTTTAGATCGTTCTATGATTTTAGGCTATGGTCATGATGATAAGGTGTGTGCGTACACATCACTTCGTGCTATTGCGGAAATTGATAAGCCAGAACGTACATCTGTATGTATCCTAGTTGATAAAGAAGAAATCGGTTCTGTAGGTGCTACTGGTGCACATAGTGACTTCTTCGAACATGTCGTTACAAAATTATTAGATAAGCAAGTTGGCGCAACACTTGTAAACTTACATGAGGCTCTTGAAAATAGTGCAATGTTATCAAGCGACGTATCTGTTGCGTATGATCCAAACTATCCAGAAGTATATGAACCAAAGAATTCTGCTTACTTTGGAAAGGGTATCTGCTTTAACAAGTATACAGGTTCTCGTGGTAAGTCTGGTTCTAATGACGCAAGTGCTGAATTTATGGCACAGATTCGTAAGTGCATGGATGATAACAACGTTATGTTCCAAACATGCGAATTAGGTAAGATTGACGTTGGCGGAGGCGGAACGATCGCTTATATTCTTGCCAATAAGAATATGAATGTTATCGATGCAGGTATCTGTGTTCAGAACATGCACGCTCCATTTGAAACAGTATCTAAAGCAGACGTATACGAAGCATATCGCGCATATGTTGCTTTCCTCAAAGATATGAAATAGTATTGATACAAGGGGGTTGATTATGGAACTCAAAGAAACAGTATCATTGGATCAGTATCAAAACGTTGTAGTATTATATCGCGATGAGAATGGTGCGTTATTCATCGGTAATACATATGACTATCATGGACGTACTCCAGATAGCCGTTACCTCAGTATCATGTACCATGAAAGTCTAGATGAAACATTAGGTATCATGGGTGGTTGGAACTATTTGGATGACAATAGTCCAACAATTACATTAGTTCCTGTACCAGAGATGTCACTTGGTGTAGATGACTTCTTAACTGCACACAATACAGGGTTAAAGTGGGATGAGATTGAATACCATGAGGTATCAAGCTATCCAAAGATTGAGACATATGTACGCTTATCACCTGTACGTCGCGGTACTGCAGTTGGCTTTGTAATGAAGTAATCCATATTTAGACTAGAAGGACTAATTGTCCTTCTTTTTTATGCAAATTTGCGTAATACAATTACTATAATGAGTAGAAAATGATAGTATAAATGCGTTAGGAGAACAGACATGAAAATTACTTTTTATCTTGTTCGTCATGGGGAAACATTATTCAATCATTTAGGCCGTATGCAGGGAAGCTGTGATTCCCCATTAACAGAGCGTGGAATCGCACAGGCACATGAAACATCGAATCGACTCAAGGATGTTTGGTTTGATCATATTTATTCTTCCCCAAGTGAGCGTGCTTGGAATACTGCGGATATCATAGCGAAAGATAGAGAGATTCGACCAGTTCTACTTTCAGGATTGCATGAAATGAGCTTTGGTAGATTAGAAGCTGCTAGGCATACAGCACATGCGGAGGAAATCCGTCAATGCCGTGAAAGCTTAGATTATAGTTCGGCGGGTGGTGAATCCCCAGCAATGATGGAAACGCGTATTCGCAAGACGTTACAAACAATTATTGATGAGGCTGAAGATGGTGATCGTATCCTACTTGTGGGTCATGGCATGTATCAAATTTGTACCATGAAGTACCTATTAGGTGTTGACATTGATGCACTACATCAAGAGTGTGATACGATAGGTCGCAGTATGATTCCAAATGGTGGAATCATGGTATTTACATATGAAGACGGTGAGTATCAAATTCAACAGGTTCCGGTAGAGCCAAAGAACTTCGTATATAAGATGGAAGAAAAAACAGTAAACCTTTACTATGTAAGACATGGAGAAACACTGTTTAATCGCTATAACCGTATGCAGGGAAGAAGTGATAGCCCTTTAACTGCACAGGGAATTGAACAGGTAAAGTTATCGGGGAAAGCATTACATAACATTGATTTTGCGTTTGCGTATTGTTCAACTGCAGAAAGAGCACGTGATACAGCAGCGTATATCTTAGAGTCGCATGATATTGCAGCGATACCAAATCAAGATTTAAGAGAAATCAACTTTGGAACCTATGAAGCTAGAGTACGAGACGCTATCATGGATGAATTGTATGAACGTTTTAATCCACGTGTTGATTTCAGTGATGTCGGTGGTGAAAGCGAAGAACAGGTCGTTGAACGCATTGATCAAATTTTAAAACTTGTAGTATCACGAGCAAAAGATGGTGAGAATGTATTACTTGTAGCACATGGCTCACTCTATATGACACTTCTCAAGCATTTATTTAATATCTATCGTGCAGATTTAACTGAACAAAAGAAGGCAGAAGGAAAACACATCATGCCAAATGGTGGGATTGCCAAGTTCACGTATAGTCATGGTACATATCACTTAAACCAACTCATGATAACACCAGAAGAATTCATGGAGGTGAAATAGTAAATGGGATTATTTGATATCTTTCGTCCAGTGGACATCAATGAAGAACTAAAAAACATGAAGACTATTCCTGGTGCAGTATTGCTGGATGTCCGCGAAAAAGATGAATATGAAGAAGAACATATTCCAAATAGTGTAAATATTCCACTTTCCAATTTAGAACAGATTGAAGACATGCATTACACAAAAGATACACCACTATTTATATATTGTCATAGTGGTAGAAGATCTGGTTTGGCAGTCATGCGATTAAGAGAATTGGGTTATACAAACGCCAAGAATATTGGTGGTATTATTCATTATAAGAAAGCATAGAGGATAGAAATATGAAACCCTGTTTAATCATTGGTTCAACAGTTTGTGATGTGATTATTAACTTACCAGCGATACCTGCATCTGCACAGGACGCGAATATCTATGGTCAAACATTACAGATTGGTGGTTGTGCATTTAATGTCGTATCAATATTACATCAGCTTTCCTTACCATATACATTTCTTTCACCAGTAGGTACAGGTGTATATGGAAAGTTTGTAGAATCAGAATTACAAAAGGTAGGTATTACTACCACAATTCGTACTGAACAAGAAAATGGTTGTTGTTATTGCTTGGTTGAAGATAGTGGGGAAAGAACATTCCTTTCTTACCATGGTGCAGAGTATACATTCCAAAAGGAATGGGCGGATTCGCTTGATCTTTCTTCCTATGGATATATCTATGCTTGTGGAATAGAGATTGAAGACAAGGATGGCTCACGTATCGTAGATTGCCTAGCCGCATGTGATGGACAGGTCGTATTCGCACCAGGTCCAAGATATGCACATATCTCTAAAGAAATCATGGAACGCATCTATGCACTCAAACCAATCCTGCATGTCAATGAAATAGAATTACTCGGTTTGAGTGGAAAGAACGATATCAACGAAGGGTTACAGGAACTCTATACACGAACAGGGAATATTGTGATTGTTACCTTAGGTGAAAATGGTTCTACAAGTTATGATGGTTCAAATTTTGTGCATGCACCATCAAAGAAAGTAACTGTAGCAGATACAATTGGTGCAGGAGATTCTCATGTGGGGGCTGTGATTGCAGGATTATGCATGCATGCGGATATGAAGGATATCCTAGGATTCGCAAATGATATAGCGGGAGCGGTTGTATCAAAAAAAGGAGCAGGATTAGAACCTGCAACCGCATTAGAGATTTATTATCAATACTTTAAAAAAAGACCATAAGGTCTTTTTTACATCTTAGCTTTCTCGAAACGTTCTAGTGCAGAAGGGAAAGTGCCTTGCATTAGAATCGCAACTTGATCAACGATCTTTTGAGGATTTTCATGCATACCTTTTTCAATCCAGTCAAATATTACACCGGCAAAACTGAATCGATAGAAGGATGCCATAAAATGAATTGTTTCATTAGAAACCTTATAATTTTTCGCAAGTTCACGAATTACATTTAATAG
>JABZLU010000089.1:0-4590 GCA_015256605.1 Solobacterium sp. | reverse complement strand
GCTTAATGAACCCCACGAAGTGAAGTTGATTAAGCCTTTATTTTAAGTTCGGAAAGATATTGATGAAGTCATCATGTATTGTTAAATCTGCGGTAGAGTCATAACTTGTTTGATCACGATTAATTAGAACGAGTTTATCACCACCAAAATAACGCAGTAGTCCTGCGGCTGGATATACAACAAGAGATGTACCTAAGACAATACAGGTATCTGAAGTTTGTAATGCATGTAAAGATTGATTGAGAATATTTTCATCTAATCCTTCCTCATATAAAACTACATCTGGTTTGATGATACCATTACATTTTGGACAGTGTGGTACAGTATCCATTTTTAAGATTTCATCGAGTGAATATTTTGTATGACATTGCATGCATGTATTACGTAATATACTGCCATGTAGTTCTAATACATTTGTTGAACCGGCTAGTTGATGTAAGCCATCAATGTTCTGCGTGATGACGGTAACCTTTTTGTTGTGCTTTTCTAAAGAGGCGATATATTGATGTACAAAAGAAGGCTTAACATCTGGATATAACATCTTATCGCGATAAAAGCGGAAGAATTCCTCTGTATGTTGTTTGAAGAAATGGTGACTTAGGATTTCTTCTGGTGGAAATTGATACTTTTGATTGTAGAGTCCATCTGTGCTACGGAAATCAGGAATACCACTTGCGGTGGATACGCCTGCACCAGTAAAGAATACGATATGATTTGAATTGTCGATGATTTCTTGAAGTTCTTGTATCTGTTCGTTCATAGGGTTCCTTTCTAATAGGTGTCGATTACCGTATTTGCGATTGTTAATAATTTTTCTTTTAACTCTGCTGGTTGGATTACTGTTACGCGATTATAAAATAACAAGAGCCAACTTAAAAGGGTTGGAGTAATCGCTGTTTTTAAGCTTACTGTAAAGGAGTTGTCTTTTACTTCTGTAATGATCATATGACTACCAAATTCATCTTGGATGATACTTGCCATATCAGTCGTACATTTGATGGTAATTGTTTCTGCTTTCCCTGCATACATCTTCATGGAGGTTTGTAGGTGCTCATCTAAGTTGAATGCGATTGTTTCTACTGGTTGTTCAATCAGACGAATGGTTTCCATCTTATCAATACGATAGTTTGTAAAGGATTGATACTTCTCACTATAGAGTACACAATAGTATTTTCCTTCGTAGGAAGTGACAGCATATGGCGTTAAAATATAACGCTTTTTATTCTTGCGGTATTTCTTTTCCTTGGAAATTGTATAGTCGAAGTAGTAGAAGGAAATCTGATAGGAATGCTTAATCGCATGTAAAATCAATTTGATGTTGGATAAAATCTCTTGATTGCCTGCATGTACACTAGGCTTGCGTTTTAGACTATCGTATGGACTTGCAAGGTGCTGGAGCTTTGTTTGTATTGTACTAATTTCTTTACTCGATAGCGTTGTTTGTTGGCTCAGATAATCGGAAAGAATAAAATATTCTGCTACATTGAAGTAAGGCACAAGATAATAGCCAGAGTAAAATTTATGAAATTCATAGCGAATATCATAGTTATATTCTCGTAGTGTCTCAATTGCGCGATATACAGTTCGTCGATTGGAAGGAAAGCCATCGGCTTCTAAGATAGCTTGTAATTCAGGCATTGAGATTAGATGTTCTTGATCTGGATACTGACGCAGTATCTCTAGAATCTGTAATGGAAGTGAGTTTGCATTTTTCATATTCTTAATTGATGTGCATTTCTATGCACATCAATTATATACCTAACTGCTAAGATAATCCATGTAGAGAAGGTGATAAATATGACAAATAAACAACTATATTTTGTAAATCGTTCTGTATTATTTCTAGCAATTGCATACGCAATCAATGGTTATACACTACCAGCACTGGCATGTAGTATTGTATCCGCATTTTTGACTTGTGAGTTTATTGGATATGAAAAAGTAAAGGATAGTCTAATTCAAGTGCTTGTAGTGGGAATCGTACTCATTGGAATGATTCGTATGGTTGGCTTGCAAGCAAGCTTACCAATGTTAGAAGTATCTGCATACGTTTCTGCACTTTTTGCAGTAAATTGGGTGAAGCATCATTTCCATACTGTTTCTGAGTTATTAGGATATATTTTATCTTTGATGTTTGTGTTTATTGGGGTTGCTGTCGTATTGCCGTTAAGTTCCTTACAGTTTGGCTATACGATGGTATTTATCACAATTGTATTTATGCCTATACTATGTTCTTATGGAATCGCGATATTCTTTACAAAAGAATATGCAAATACCTTGGATAAGAAGGCTTCGTTACGTTAAAATAGGTACTAAGGAAAGTGCCTATGATAAACTATCTGATAAAAAAATGTATTAAAAATGCGGATGATATTCAGAATGAATCTGTACGCTTTGCGTATGGAAAACTGACGAGTATTATCGGGATTATCGCAAACCTATTATTATTCATCGTAAAATTAACAATTGGTTTTATGACAGGTTCTGTTTCTATCATGTCGGATGGCTTTAATAACCTATCCGATGTGATGACATGCCTTGTGACGGTGTTGGGATATCGTATTGCAAGTAAGCCAGCGGATAAAGAACATCCGTTTGGACATGGCCGAGTAGAGTATGTGGTTAGTTTTGTGATTGCGGTGGTTATCTTTACCGTAAGTTTTGAACTAATCAAACAGGGCATCCAGCTGATTATGGAACCAAATGAGATTCTATTTCGACCAGTACTCATGTTAATACTGGTAGTATCCATTGGTGTTAAGCTGTGGATCAGTTATCTCAACCATACAATTGGAAAGAGAATTGATAATCTTGCGATGATTGCGACGGCACAGGATGCACGTAATGACGCCTGGTCAACGTTAATTACGATTGTGGCGATGTTATTGAGTCAACTCAAAACAACATTTCCATTTGATGGTGTTGCGACACTTGTGATTGCGTGTTTCATATTGAAGTCTGGATATGAATTGATTAAAGAAATCATTGATCGTTTAATCGGAAAACCAGCAGATAAAGAGTTGGTAAAACAAATTCGTGAAACTATTTTAAAACATAAAGAGATTCGTGGTTTGCATGATTTGATTATTCATGATTATGGACCTGGTGTTAAGATCGGTAGTGCACATGCGGAAGTAGACGCGAAGATGAACTTTTTAAAGATTCATGACATTATTGACCAAGCAGAACGTGAAATAGGTGATACACTACACGTTATGATGACATTGCATATGGATCCTATTGAATATGATAATCCTATTACGAATGCATATTTTGAAGATTTAAAACATATTCTTTCACAGATTGATCCAGCAATTACAGTTCATGATTTTAGAACGGTATTAGGTGATGAACATACCAATCTAGTATTTGATCTAGTGATTCCGTATGGCTTCAATTTGGACGATGAACAAATCAAAGCTGAAATCGATCGTCACTTCGCATCGTATCCAACAAAGATTTATACCGTAATTACATTCGATCACCAATATACAGGAGGTTAGAATGAAGAAGATAACGATTTGGCATACCAATGATGTACATAGTCAGTTTGAAGATTTCTCTGCGATTGTCCATCATCTCCGTATACATATGAATAAAGAAAAAGATTTCCTGCTAGATGCAGGAGATTTTTGCGACCAGAAGTCGGTAATGATCAATGGGACTCATGGCATAGGTGGCATTGAACTGTTAAAGAGTGTTGGTTATGATGCGATGGCAATTGGAAACAACGAATTCTTTGCGGGTGTTGCGTATTTAGAAGAAATGGCAAATCAGAATTTTCCATTACTATCCGCAAATCTTTTTTGTTTAAACAAGGAAGATATTCCAGGGGTATTACCTTATATCATTTTGAATCGCAATGAATTGCGGGTATTGGTGATTGGTATTTCACCATACTGGGGAGAAAATCCTGAAAGCACTGCATTTACAGATATGTGTGGTATCAAACTATTTGAGCCAACACCAATCATTCAAGACATCCTTGAAAGAGAAAAAGAGAATTATGATATTTCCATTCTGCTATCCCATGGTGGTATAAAAAAGGACCGTGTCATTGCGGAAGAAATTGAGGGAATAGATTGCATTATTGGTGGACATTCTCATACAGAGATGGATGAGGCGGAGTATATCAATGGTACTTGGATTCATCAAAGTGGTTGTTGGGCAAAGTATCTGGGTAAATTAACTTTAGAACTAGATGATGACTATCAAGTTGTGTCTGCATCTGGAGAAAGTATTGTTGTAGATAAAGAAAAGGATTCAACAATTGAATCGGTGATAGCACAACAAACTGAAATAGCTATCGCAGAGCTAAGTAAAGTTCTTTACGTCTTACCACAAGATCTTGAGTTTTCAATTGAACATGAATGCATGGCAATGAACGTACTTGCGGATATGATGCGGAAGACATATCCTTCAGATTTGGCTTTAATCAATCATGGTATTCTTTCGAAGGGTATCTCAAGGGAAGTTACGAAGTTGAATCTATTGGAAGTATCTCCATCTCCATTAAATCTAACAACTGTCGTATGGTCTGGAAAGCAGATTAAAGATGCGATATTTGCATCACAAAAAGATGAGTATATT
>JABZLU010000088.1:0-4626 GCA_015256605.1 Solobacterium sp. | reverse complement strand
GTACGATCAATATCCAATTCTTCTGCTACAGCGTTTTCCATCTGCTTATTTAATCTTCTGGCTTGTATCAGCCCATAAATCACAAATCCTACAATTGGTAATAGTAATAATAGGATGAGCCACCATAGGTAGCGGAATATCAACATCACGATAACCAAGAATACAATTGTGGATACCGCTGTTTGTAGTTGTGTTCTATTCATCTTGTTTTACCTCTTTCATCGCTAGTTCATGAATCTTCACAAAGCGATGTTTCATGCCTGACTTCGAAACAATTTCTCCTGTCTGACGTTCATAGATACTACACAGCTCCATTAAGGAAGCCTCTGGGTTTGCCTTACGGAGTGTGATGATATCTTGTAACTTGCGGTCTAACGTTTCAATCTTCTGATTTTCTTCTAAGATACGAATATCATCAAGTTGACCACTCGCAGCCGCAACCGCCTTTACTTCATTGGCTAAGTCCATATTATTCATGCGTTGCAAAGAGTTACTAAAGTCTCTTGAAATACGAATATTTTCAAACTTCAAGACTGCTTGATCAGCTTCAATCAAACGCAAGAAATCCGCAATCTTCTCAGCTGACTTCACATACAGAATTACTTTCTTTCGACGTGTTGTAATCTTTGCATGAATGTTAAATCGTTCCAACAGGGATACCATAAATAATGCATGTTCTTCACTGGTAGCTGTAATCTCCAAGTGATAAGATGATTTTTCTGGCGAGTTGATAGAGCCACCTGCCATAAACGCTCCTGCCAAATAGGCACGCGCATTATTGTTTGTCTGTACGATTTTCGCAAGTGGCTTATCTAGTAAACCACGTGTACTATAAATTCCTAAATCTTCTAGAATCTTTGGGGCCGCACTCATAATACGCATACCGTAAATACGATTCTTACGAAGATTCATCTTCCTTTTTACAAACAAGCTAATTTCTACGCCATATCGTTCTTTTACCAAACGATAGATAGTACGTGAAACTGCCGCATTTTCTAAACTCACTAATAAAGTCATACCACGATTAGATAAGGAAAGTGATGATGTCATTTGAATGAGTGCAGATAGTTCTGCACGTATATCATTCCCCTCCATAATCTTCTGGGCTACTTCTTGTTTTACCTCTGCCGCAAATGACATTACTTCACCTCCAGCAATTCTTGAATCACTGCCTTGATTTTCTCTGGATCATGGTGAATAAATCCATTACGGAAGCTGAGTAATTCTTTTGTTACTACCTGATAGGGGTGGTCTTGCTTTACAAGATTGACCTTTGTACTTCCATTTACAGAATAACGTTCTAATATCTTCTCTGGTATCTCATCACACGCCACAATCACTTTATCAACTGGCGCATGGTGATATAACAATGCATCTACATGGTCTTCTACTGAATATCCATCTGTTTCACCAGGTTGTGTCATCGCATTACAGAAATAAACTAACTCTGCCTTTGTGCTACATAACGCTTCTTGAATTTCTGGAATGATAACATTCGGTAAAATACTTGTATAAACAGAGCCAATACCATAGATAACTAGGTCTGCATTTTGTATCGCTTCAACTGCTTCTTTACATGCATGTACTTCATCTTGATAGAACACACGTGTAATGTGGTGATTATGATTTGGAATATTCGCTTCTCCACGCACAATGACGCCATCTTCCATGCGTGCATATAAAGTGATTACATCCGTACTTGCAGGAATGATATTGCCCTTTACATTTAAGATGTGACTCACTTCCTGAATGGCTGTCATAAAAGAACCAGTCTGTTGTGTAAGTGCAGTTAGGATAAGATTTCCTAGATTGTGGCCAAGAATATCATCTTCTTTTCCATCCGGGTCATCAAAGCGATAATCCATTAAGGAACTTAACATATTTTCACTTTCTGCCATACTGATCATAACGTTTCGAATATCACCCATCGCTGGAATATGAAAGTTCTTACGTAATCGTCCCGTACTTCCACCATCATCAGCGACCGTAACGATTGCGTTTAAATCAATATTTTGAATTGTTTTAACACCGCGACAGATTAGCGACTGTCCGTGTCCACCACCAATGATGACGACTTTATGCTTCTTCATGCGTTAGCCATTCCTTCTGATCACGGTGATCTAAATAACAGTTATATCTTTCCTTGTATACATCATATAAATAGTTTGCGATCGTAACAGAACGGTGTTGTCCACCTGTACATCCAATCGCAACAGTAAAATGATTCTTACCTTCCTTTGTATACTGTTCAAAAGCATAATCTGTAAATGCTAATAAACGCTGAATAAATTCTTGTGTCTCTGGTTTATCCATGACATAGTCATATACTTCTTTATCATTTCCTGAGAAATAACGAAGCTTCTCATCCCAGAATGGATTTGGTAAGAAACGTACATCAATCATCAAATCTGCGTCGAGTGGTACACCATACTTATATCCAAAGGAAATAAATGAAATAGAGAATGATGGTATCTGCTTCTTAGCAAAATATGATTCTAGCTTTTTCTTAAACTCCTTTTCAGATGAGAAGGATGTATCGATTGTAATAACATTATTATCAAGATTCTGTTTGAATCTATGTCTTTCTTCTGTGATAGCTTCTTCAAGGGTATTTGCGGTATTACTTAATAATAATGGGTGAATACGTCTTGTACTCTTATATCGATTTAATAGTACGCTATCACTAGCATCGATAAAAAGTACGCTAACGGACGCATTTATTCCATTTAACTTACGAGAGAAAATTGGGAAGTCTTCTGCCGATGTACTTAACGCAATATAACTATATCTTGGGTCAGTTGAGACCTCTATCATATCCACGAACTGGTCCACGAGCACAACTGGATAGTTATCAATAATGTGATATCCCATATCCTCTAAAATACGGGTTGCTGTACTCTTGCCAGCGCCACTCATTCCACTTACAAGTATGATTCTCTTACTAACTTCCATATCCAATTACCTCGTTTCTATTTTATCATCCGAGTTTCACCATCACAATTTTGTGAAGGTCATCGCCGTTCTTCTCATTTTATACCATTCTTATTATACTATTTATAATAGTAACGTTAAGAGGAGAGTTATATATGAATACACCAATTGTTAGTATTATTGTCCCTGTATATAATGCCGCAAAACCACTCGATGGAGATAAAACTGTATTACATCGCTGTATCGATAGTATTTTAAATCAAGAATATCGTGACTACGAACTAATCGTTGTAGATGATGGAAGTAAGGATGAATCCGGAAAGATTCTCGATGAATACGCCGCAAAAGATAGTCGTATCAAAGTCATCCACAAAGAAAACTCAGGTGTATCAAATACCCGTAATCTCGCAATACAAAATGCACGTGGAAAATATATACAATTCCTCGATGCGGATGACTGGATTACAACTGATGCCACTAAATCACTTGTCCGTACAATGGAAGAGTCAAAGGCAGATCTAGTCATCGCAGACTTCTATCGTGTCGTAGGAGAAAACACATCCCATAAAGGAAGAATTGACTCTGACAAAGTTCTTACAAGAGATGAATTTGCGGACTACATGATTCAAAATCCAGCGGATTATTATTATGGTGTACTTTGGAATAAGCTATATAAGAAATCCATCATTGATACCTATCATCTCAAGATGGATGCTAGCCTTTCTTGGTCAGAGGATTTTATCTTCAACCTTGAATATCTACTCCACGTAAAACATGTCGCTCCATTACAGTTACCAATCTATTATTATGTAAAAACAGAAGGTTCTCTTGTGTCTCAAAGTCGCTTCGATATTCGTAACATCGTTGATATGAAGTTATCTGTCATCAAATACTATGATAACTTTTATAAATCCATATACGATGAGAAAGAATATGCTCGCAAACGACCAGAAATTCTGAGCTTCTTAGTAGGCTTTGCGACAGATGACTCTGCAATCTCCTTCTCCACAAAGAAACTTGGAGAAGAAATCGTTCCAGTCGCAAAACTAAGTGACCATAAACAAGATGCGATACTACATAATTACTACACTACAAAACTACTAGAACGTTTATTACAACGTATCTCAACGGAAACAGGCTTAAGTTCTAATGAACTCATTGTCATTCATTATCTAAATTGTTTCCCACATTCAAATGTCACAAAGGATATGTCCCTATTTACAGATGTTAACCAATTCTTGTTAGTACCTTTATTGGAGAAACTTGTATTTAATGAATATGTCACAAGAGACAAATCGAGCGATTTTGAAACCTACTACTCTCTAAGCCAAAAAGCAGAATCTATCACAAAGCAACTCAATCAGCTATCGCAAGATTTCGACTCTATTCGCTTTGCAGGTATTGATTCTTCCACACAAGAATTACTACAAACCACAGAAGATACAATCTACGAAAATATTCGTAAGAAATTGTTATAAAGATACTTTCTAATTCACCATTTGCTATTCGTTATTATATCAATATGGTAAAAGTAAACATTTATTCTAATAAAAGCTTGTAAGTCAAAAAAATCTTCTCTTATTTATCTATTAATAATTATAATTTAAGTAACTTTTATTTATTTGCTCCGAAGGAGAATTTCAAATGATTAAAATTAAGGATGTAACATATTCATATAACGGAACTCCCGTTATT
>JABZLU010000087.1:0-4669 GCA_015256605.1 Solobacterium sp. | reverse complement strand
GACCTAGGATTCTCCTTTAAGTCTGGTAATGCAAAACCTCATGGAACTGCAGATGAATTAGTAGAGTATGCAGTGAAGATGTATCATGAGATGTCACCTGAAACTGGTAATTTTATCGATGTTATGAATTCTAATCAGTTATGGGATCTTGTCAGTCGTCCGAATAAACAGATGGGTGGTTATGAGACTGAGATTTACGAGTATGATGTACCATTCATCTTCAGTAACTTTAATGGAACATCCGGTGATGTTGATGTATTAACACATGAAGCAGGACATGCTTTCCAAGCATACTTATCTGATCAGATTGAATTAATTGATGTTAAATGTCCAACGATGGAATCTGCAGAAATTGATTCCATGTCTATGGAATTCTTTGCATATCCTTGGATGGAGTTGTTCTTTAAGGAGGAAACTGAGAAGTATAAGTTCTCTCACATGGCTGGTACAATTACATTCTTGCCATATGGTGCATTAGTAGACCATTATCAACATGAAGTGTATGAACATCCAGAAATGACACCAGCAGAGCGTAAAGCATGCTGGAGAAGATTAGAGAAGATGTATATGCCATATAAGGATTATGAAGGCTGCGATATCTTGGAAGAAGGTACATGGTGGTACCAACAGGGTCATATTTTTGAAAGCCCATTCTACTATATCGATTACACATTAGCACAAGTATGTGCACAACAATTCTATATCCGAATGGATAAGAAAAATCCTACATATTGGGAAGACTACAAGAAGTTATGTAGACTTGGTGGTACATTATCTTTTACAAAACTTGTAAAGGAAGCAGGTATTCGTGTTCCGTTTGAAGAGGGAACAGTGAAGGAAATTATTACTTACCTAGAAAATCATCTCAACAGTATTGACGATACAGCACTATAAGAAAATGAAAAGGACTTGCATGTATGCAAGTCCTTTGGTTTTTATAAAACAGCATTTAAGAATTCTTTTGTACGTTCACTCTTTGGGTTTGTAAAGATTTCTTCAGGAGCTCCTTGTTCTTCAATCTTACCGTTATCCATAAAGATTACTCGATTCGCAACATTTCTTGCGAAATTCATTTCGTGTGTAACAAGAATCATTGTTAATCCTTCTTCTGCTAGCTGTTTGATGACTGCTAGAATTTCGTTTACCATTTCAGGATCTAATGCGGAAGTAGGTTCATCAAACAACATGATTTCTGGTTGCATACATAGTGCACGAGCAATTGCGACACGTTGTTTTTGTCCTCCGGATAATCTTCTGACATCTGCATTTGCAAATTCTTGCATACCTACTTTTTCAAGATAATATAATGCAGTTTCTGTGGCTTTCTGTTTAGAGACTTTCAGTACTTTTAACTGTGGCATAATGCAGTTATCAATGACAGAATAATTGGCAAAGAGATTGAACTGTTGGAAACACATACCGACGCGTTTACGGAACTGGTTAACGTCCTTTATAGAAAGTACATCTTCACCAAATACATGAATCATTCCGCTATCAGGAGTTTCTAATAAGTTAATACAACGAAGCAATGTAGATTTACCTGAACCAGATTTACCAATTAGACAAACAACTTCGCCTTGATTGACAGAAAAGTCAACGCCTTTTAGTACTTCTAATGGACCGAAACTTTTATGAATATCTTTAATTTCTACAAGTGGATTATACATTCTGACGTATCCTTTCTATCATTCTTTTCCACTGAACTGCATTTGTTCAGGTGTTGTGACACTTTGTGGAAGACTCGAACTAGTTTGATTTAATTTCTTTTCAATTGCATTTAAGATCATTGAAGTAACTGTTGTTAAGATTAAATAAATCAGTGCTTCGATAAAATATGTTTCTGAGAATTTATAAGTTGTGCCAGCAATAGATTTTGCCTGGAACATCAGTTCTGTAATTGAGATAATCATCAGTACAGATGAGTCCTTAATATTTACAATAAATTCATTACCGATAGCGGGAAAGGCATTACGAATTGCCTGTGGCAAGATGACATTTAACATTGCTTGTCCATTGGATAGACCAAGAGAACGTGCAGCTTCCATCTGTCCTGGGTCGACCGACTGAATACCTGAACGTATAATTTCTGACATATATGCACCTGTATTAATGGAGATAACAAAGATAGCTGCTTGAAGATTAGTCCAGTGAATGACATTTAATAGTGCGTAGTAAATAAATACAGCTTGAACCATCATTGGAGTACCACGGAAGATACCAATATAAATACTTGATAGTACTTGGAAAATCTTCTTTAGAATTTTTACAAAGATAGGGGATGTACGATCTACTTTTACAGCACGTAAACCACCAATGAATAAACCAATCACAAGACCAATAATCGTACCAGATAAAGCAACGATGAGTGTAGTTTGAATACCTAGCAATAGACTAGGCCAATAGCGTATCACTAACGTGACAATAGTATTAATGAATTCCATTATTTGCTTACCGCCGGTTGTCTCTTAACTGCTTCCAACATGATTTGTTGACGTTCATCTTCAGAAATAGAATTCAATGCTTTTTGAATCTTATCAAGTAATTCTGTATTGCCTTTCTTAACCGCGATAGATACTGATGTATCTGCTTTAAATCCATGACCATCCTTGAATGTTACATATGTTAAATCTGGATTAGAAGCTACGATTCCTTCAGCTACAGGAAGTTCTGCAGTAATCGCGTCACAACCATTGTTTAATAGGTCGTTAACAAGTGAAGGGTAGTTATCCATTGCAGTGCCGTGGTTAACACCTTCAATCTGATCGATGATTGTATCGTAAAGAGTGTTTAGCTGGCCCTTAACTATCTTGCCTTTAAGATCTTGGATATCTGTAATGGATGTGAGTGGGCTATCTTTACGTACAATCACAACTTCTTGACTTGTGTAGTATGGATCTGTAAAATCAACAGACATCTTACGGTCGTCTGTAGCAGTCATACCTGCAATGACCGCATCAATTTCATTGTTTTGTAGACCTGGAATTAAGTTATCCCAGTCATATTTTACAACCTCTAATTCCATGCCTAATGAATCCGCAACCTTCTTTGCGATTGCGACATCATATCCATCACAATAGTCTACTGTTGAAATCTGTTGTGTGTATTCATTTGCTGTTGTTGTAGACCAGTTGAATGGTGCATAGTTACATTCCATGCCGACCGTTAATTTATGGTCATCGCTTTTGTTTTTTGTGGATGCTGAACCACAACCTGCTAGTAATACGATGGATAACGCTGCTACTGATACTTTTTTAATCATGTTCATAAATATTCTCCTTATAAATAAACCCCGTATGCTATCACATACGGGGTTTGTGTCCATAAGTCATAGCGCCACTTCATTTTCATGAAGGAGTGATATAGATATTCTCTATATCCCCACGAAATAAACTTGCCAGTTTATACGTTCGGCGACGGTTACCTTTCATACATATCATTGCTTGCCAGCTCCATGTATTACTCTTTTGCGTCGCTACCTCTATTCGGTTTTTATGTTTATTATGTTCTTACATTCGAAATTGAAAGTCAAGTTATTTGTTTGATTTTTCCCATTCTTCGCCTTTAACCCATAGTTTAATTTGTTCTTGATTAGATAGGGAAGTTAGGAAGTTCTTTTTTGCAAATGGATATGTTTGATAGATATTTGCAAGTAATTCTTTTGTGTCTTGACGCTTTGTAAACCCATCGTTAGGACAAGTACTCTTTACAATAGGTAACTGTTCTTGTTTGACAGTATTTTTTATTTCATCCTCATAAACATATACAAACGGACGGATGAAACCCATACCGGAATTCTTTAGATACATTGCAGGTGTAAAAGTTGAGATACGGCCTCCATAGATCATGTTCATAAAGAGGGTTTCGATTGCATCATCAGCGTGGTGGGCGAATGCAGTTTTATTGCAGTTGTATTCTTGTGCTGCTTTAACAATTGCTCCTTTTTTTAAAGTAGAGCAGAGTGAACATTGGATATTTCCGTTTTTCTTATTAGGGTGTAACTGTAAAATATCATAGAGTTTTGTTGGGTAGTCGACATACTCGATGTCGTGTTCTTTCATAAACTTACGTACTTCCGTAAAGTCCATATCAGAAAATCCCATCTCAAGATGAATCCCAATCACAGAGAATTCTTTACCGCTAATACGTTTTGCTGCTTTCTGGTAAATAGATAATGCATATAATAGTAAGATACTATCTTTCCCACCGGAGACACCGACACAAATACGGTCTCCATTTTGAATTAAGTTATAATCGGTATCTGCTTTATAGATAGCACCAATAATCTTTTTTAATGACATAATTTAAGCTCCTCAAACTTTGCTATTATATCATGATGTTGCTATAATATTAACGCAATATGGATGCAGTAATACTACTAAATAAACCGGCTGGAATGACATCGTTTGATGCTGTTGCCAAATGCCGTAAGATATTTCATGAACGTAAGATTGGCCACACAGGGACACTAGACCCTGAAGCTTCTGGCTTAATGATTATTTTGCTTGGTAAATATACCAAGCTTTTACCGTATTGTGTAAAGAACCATAAAGCATATCAAGCTACATTAAAACTTGGTGAGATGACAGATACTGAGGATGTTTGGGGTACAGTTGTTCAAACAAAGACTCCAACGATTCACACGGAAGAAGAAATCGCAAAGGCAGTTCAA
>JABZLU010000086.1:0-4713 GCA_015256605.1 Solobacterium sp. | reverse complement strand
ACATACGCCCTATCGAAGACTTCCTATATTAAGAGAATAGCACTACTATTTATTAATTCTAATCTTGCGATGAAAGGTCCTTGGATGTTTATTGCATTATATTTTGCAAGTATTCTTGTGGTAGGTAGTTTTATTTCACCTACGGTGCTGTTTTTTGTATATCTTCCAATCTTGGAAGAAATCTATGTATTATTAAAACTGAAGAAAGGTGATAAATTTGCGTCTGTGTTAATGATGGGGACAGTCATTATGTGTGGTATCTCATCGGGTATGACACCGATTGCGCATGTATTCCCTGTGATTGCCATGAATGCCTATACTGAGTTATATGGAAAAGTAATTCATTATGGTAGTTATATGCTTGCGGCGATTCCTGTTGGTATCTTAACGGCATTAGTCACGCTATTAGTTTTCCGCTATGTGATAAATCCAGATACTTCAGCATTTGTAAATTACGAAAAAAAGAAGATTAATGTGGAACAAGAAAAAACAACACGAGCTGAAAATCTTGTGCTTGCGGTATTTATTCTTGTTGTATGCATGTGGGTATTACCAAATCTATGCATGCATATTATTAAAGAGGGATCTATTTTTGTTGGTTTAAAGTATTTAGATAAGTTAGGTACGGCTTTTCCGCCTTTAGTGGGAGTTGTACTATTATCGATTATGACGGATGAAGGAAAGCCTTTATTGAACTTTGGTGAAGCAATGAGTAAGGGTGTATCCTGGCCATCACTGATTATGTGTGCTGGTACTACCGCTCTTGGTGCAGCTATTACCAATAGTGATATTGGTGTTACTGCATGGATATCTGGAGGACTATCTCCGATTACATCGCACTTACCCGTGATGATCATGGTATTGATTTTTATCCTCTGGGCTGCGATTCAAACGAATTTGTCTAGCAATATGGTAACTGCTACAGTCGTATCTGCCGCTGCTCTAGCGGTAACTGCGAATATGACAGCGGTAAATGTTGCTGCACTGATTGTGAATGTTGGAATGATGTCTGCATTTGCTTTTGCGACACCTCCAGCAATGCCTTGTGTAGCGATTGCAGTGTCGAGTGGGTGGACAAATACAAAGCAGATGATGGTATATGGATTTATGATTATGGTTGTAGCGGTAGTAATTTCTACGTTTGTTGGTTATCCAATTGCTGCAGCGTTACTATAAGTTAATCAATGATAGTGATTCACATGCATGCCGGTAGAAGATTCTACCGGTTTTCTTTTTGGATTACTTGAATATATATCATTACTATATAATTTCAGCTTTATGTGAAAGAATTATCAAATTCATATTGACTAACTGGATGTTGATAGTTATTATCAATAAGCAGACTTAAGTTAGATGGAGGGAAATTTAAAAATGAAAAAGATTCTAACAACTTTATGTGCTGTTGCAATGCTGGCAGGTTGCACAGCTGGAGGATCCAAGAAGTCTTCCACAAATACTTCTACTAAGGAAGAAACAGCTGCTACTGTAATGGTTGGTACAGGTTCTGTTACTAACGTAGCAAGCAAAGTAAATGAAGGTTCTGATAAAGAAGTAAAGTTCGATACAACATTTGCGTCAGTTGTATTAGAAGACAATGTAATCAAGTATGTTTACTTTGATGTAGCGCAGGATAAGGTTACTTTTGATGCGACTGGTCACGTTACTTCTGATAACTCTGCTTCTACATCTAAGAAGGCATTAGGTGATAAGTATGGAATGAAGGACAAGTCCTCTATTAAGAAGGAATGGTATGAACAGGTTGAGGCTTTAGAGAAGTGGGCTGTTGGTAAGACAGTTGAAGAAGTACTAAATATGCCTACAACTCAGAAGGATGAAAAGCATACAGTTACTGCTGATAAGGATCTTATGACAGGATGCACAATTGGTGTTACTGCTTTCCAACAGGCTTTAGAAAAGGCAGCTAAGAACGCTGTTGAAGTGAAGGATGTAGCTTCTGTAGGCTCCGCAATCTTGACTCAAGTTTCTGGTAAGGATGCTAGTGCTGAAAAGAGCGGTGAAGCTAAGGCTAGCTCTACATATGGTGTTGTTGCTTTAGATAAGGATGGTAAGGTTGTATTCACACAGACCGATGAAGCACAAAACGCTGTGAAGTTCACAACAGCTGGTGCTTTAGATGGTGAAGCAGCTGTTGTCGCTACAAAGGGCGAAAAGAAGGATGAATACGGTATGAAGAAGGCTTCTTCTATCGGCAAGGAATGGTTCGAACAGAATCAGGCTTATGATGAATGGACAGTTGGTAAGACTGCGAAGGAAATCGCTGATATGAAAGTTACTACTAACGAAGGTGGTAAGACGGTAACAGCTGATAAAGACCTTATGACAGGATGCACAATGGGTGTTGATTCTCTACAGAAGGTAACAGCAACAGCTATCGCAGCAGCCACAAAACTTAACTAATTTAATTCTTTTAGAACGATCAGAATATCTTTGGGAAACCAAAGATATTCTTTTTTCTATGCGTAGAAGGAAAGTGAGGGATGGTGGTGTGACTATGCTATAATGAGTGGCAGGAGAAAATATGGAAGAACTACGTAAAAGTATTATTTTAAAAATATTAATTACACTTGTTTCTGGAATCTTGATGATGGTTGTGACATCATTTGTGATGATTTTATGTAACTTTAAAATAGTATCTGTGAATGGAATCATAGGTATGGTTCTACTAGTGACATTGCCACAGTTATGGTCTGTTTTACGAAACTATAAAATTCCTACGATGGCGATATCCCTAGGGATGATAGCAGTTTCTCTTGTACTCTCGCTAATCTATGGATGGACCGTCGCGAATAGTGTTGCACAATATACAGAGCCAATGAAGATGTTTGAAACAATCTTGGCATATATTCTAAAGGTACATGGTTTAGCTGCTTTAGTAACTGTATTTATCGGTTATCGAACAAAGAAACAATAATCAGAAGGAACGGGAGGTTGGTATGAAAGTGATGAGTCGTTGGGGCAAGAACGTAAATCTAAAAAGCCCTCTACAGGAATATCCTCGCATGCAGTTACAGCGTGGTAGTTATACGAACTTAAACGGTCGTTGGGAATATCAGATTACAGATATGAATCAAATACCGCAAGAACATAGCTGGAAACCAATCAACGTTCCTTTCCCTTTGGGTTCAGAGCTTTCTGGTAGTGATGAGATTTTATTACCTGGGAAAGTATTGTGGTATAAAAAACAATTCTCTTATAAACCAGGAGAATACCATACACATTTAAACTTTGAAGCAGTTGATCAACAATGTATTGTCTACCTTAACGGTATCGAAGTTGGTAGACATATAGGTGGCTATGAGCCATTTAGTTTTGATGTATCTAGTTATATCAAGTATCAGAATGCATTACTTGTAAAGTGTACTGACCCAAGCGATACAGGTGAGTATGCATACGGGAAACAGAAAATCCAACATGGTGGTATGTGGTATACACCAATGTCAGGTATTTGGCAGACGGTATGGTTAGAAGATGTTCCGCTACATGGAGTCCATGCATTAAAGATTACATCGAACTATGATAGACAGACAGTTTATCTGGAGATGGAAGGAGACTTTAATCATGCGACAATTACGATTAGTGCAGCTGGGAAGATGATTTATCATGAAATGACGGCTGAGATGCGTAATGAAATCTTTATTGAGGACATGCATCCATGGTCGCTGGAAGATCCTTTCTTATATGATTTATATATTGAAACAGAAGATGATATCGTTAAGAGTTATTTTGGTATGCGCTGTTTCACTTGTGAGAAGGATGAAAAAGGCTATCCTCGTTTCTGCTTGAATCATGAACCTGTATTCTTAAGTGGTGTATTAGATCAAGGCTATACGCCAGAGGGAAACTTAACGTATCCTGATGATGAAATGATGATTTATGATATTCAGAAGGTAAAAGAGTTAGGATTTAACATGATACGCAAGCATGTCAAAGTGGAATCTCGTCGTTGGTATTATCATGCCGATCGTTTAGGGATGCTTGTCATGCAAGATATGCCTAATGGTGGTCAACCAAGTAAATTAACAACTTTATACTTGCCGCATTTAAATATCACGCGTATGAATGACCAGAAACAAAAACACCTTGGTAGAGGTGATGAATGGGGTAAGAAAGCATACTATGATGAATTAAATGCAATGATTCATAACTTGTATAATGTTGTGTCTATCTTTGCGTGGGTTCCTTTTAATGAAGGCTGGGGACAGTTTGATAGTGCTAAGGTAACTAAGCACATTCAATTGATGGACTTAACACGTTTTGTGGATAGTGCTAGTGGTTGGCATGATCAGGGGGCTGGAGATTTCTACAGTCGTCATGTGTATTTCCATACTTATACAAATCCACAGAATCATGAAAAGAGAATGTCAATCTTATCTGAGTTTGGAGGCTATTCCTATTTAATTCCAGGTCATAGTCTTGCCCAAAAGATTTATGGTTACAAAAAATTCACAGATAAGCTAAAGTTAAATACAGCAATTCGAAAGTTGTATGAAGATAGTATTATCCGTAATATTCCAAAGGGATTAACTGCTTGTGTATTTACACAGTTAACGGATGTGGAAGATGAATGTAATGGTATTATGACGGCGGATAGAGAAATCGTGAAGTTGGATGAGAAGAGAATTCGTAATCTTAATCAACGATGCATGAGGAGGTTAAAGAAATGAGAAATCAAATTGTTATCGCAGAAGCGTA
>JABZLU010000085.1:0-4715 GCA_015256605.1 Solobacterium sp. | reverse complement strand
TCTAAAGACATCATATTAAAAAAGGGAACCTTCACCAACAATAAAATCAAAAGAGGAACTTTCAAAAATAATTGAGGGATAAGCAGGGGATGCTGTTTATGATAGAAAAATTGTATAAAACCCTATACTTCCATAGGGTTTTATGCTAATATCATGAATGGCATCTTTTGTACTTTTGTCATGCAAAAGGAAGATGTACTTCTCACACAGTGAATTCATTATCCCGTGCATATGGGTTCGCTATGAACATGCCGTATGTTGATGGTGTTCGAAACTGTGGTGGAAAACAACGGAAAGGTAGGTAAATAGAAAATATGACTGTTGTTTCAATGAGGAAAATGTTAGAGAACGGCGTACACTTTGGTCACCAGACACGCAAGTGGAACCCAAAGATGAAGCAGTTCATCTACACAGCTAAGAATGGTGTATACATTATCGACTTAGCAAAGACACAGGCTAAATTAGAAGTAGCCTATGATGCTTTAAAGAAGATTGCTGAAGATGGCGGAAAGATCTTATTCGTAGGAACTAAGAAGCAAGCTCAGGCAACAATTCTTGAAGAAGCACTAAGAAGTGGAAGCTTCTACATCAACCAGAGATGGTTAGGTGGAACAATGACTAACTTCCGTACAATCCAAAAGTCAATCAAGAAGTTATTAGAGATTGAAGAAATGGAAGCAAACGGACAGTTAGCAGTTTACACAAAGAAGGAACAAGCAGTTCTCTTACAGAAGAAGGAAAGACTTGAAAACTTCCTTGGCGGTATCAAGGGAATGAAGAAGTTGCCAGATGCAATCTTCGTTGTAGACCCATTAGAAGAGCACAACGCAGTAGCTGAAGCACGTAAGTTAAACATCCCTGTATTCGCTTTAATCGATACAAATGCTGATCCAGATTTAGTAGACTTCCCAATTCCTTCAAATGACGATGCAGTACGTTCTATCAAGTTAATGGTAGGTGTAATTGCTGACGCTATCTTAGAAGCTAAGGGCGGTGTATTAGAAGTTGCTCACCAAGAAGATGAGACAGCCGAAGACATCACAATGAAGGATGTAATCATCAACGTTGAACAGCAGGCTGCTGAATATGAACGTAAGAGAAGACAGAAGTTCGAAGAACGTCGTGCTCAGATGGCTCAACGTCGTGGTAACTACAATGGCGAACGTCGTGTATTCCGTAGAGATGCAAATGGTAACCGTCAGACAACACGCCCAGCTGCTGAAGCAGAAGCTACAACAGCACCAGCTACTGAGGAGGCTAAGTAAAAATGGTAATCACAGCTGCTCAAGTAAAAGAATTGCGTGAATTAACAGGCGCAGGAATGATGGACTGTAAGAAGGCTCTTACAGAGTGTGATGGCGATACAAAGAAGGCTATCGACTGGCATCGTGAAAAGGGTATTGCTAAGGCTGCTAAGAAGGAAGGCAGAATCGCTGCTGAAGGCTTAGCTAAGATCTTAATCGAAGGTAACAAGGCTGTTGTATTAGAAGTTAACTCTGAAACAGACTTCGTTGCTAAGAATGATCGTTTCTTAGCTTTATTAGATGAAGCTGCTAAGACAATCTTCAATTCTAATGCTAAGACTGTTGAAGAAGCATTAGCTCTTCCTACAGCAGAAGGCACATTGAATGATTCATTCATTGGTGCAGTTGCTATTATCGGTGAAAAGATTACATTAAGAAGATTCGAAATCGTTGAAAAGAGCGATGATGAATTATTCGGTTCTTATACTCACCAAGGTGGACGTATCGTTGCTGTTACAGTTGTTAAGGGTACTACAGATGCTCAAGTTGCTAAGAATATGGCAATGCAGGTTGCTTCTATGAACCCAACATATGTATCACGTAATGAAATGCCACAGGATGTAGTAGCTCATGAACGTGAAGTTCAAGAAGGAATCATGGCAAATGATCCAAGTCTTGCAAATAAGCCAGAAAAGGTTAAGGCTGGAATCATCGAAGGTCGTGTATCTAAGTCATTACAGGATATGTGCTTAGTTGACCAGGAATACTTCTTAGACTCAAACCTCAAGTGCGGTCAGTACTTAAAGGAAAACAACGCTGAAGTTGTTAAGTTCGTTAAGTACATCGTAGGTGAAGGTATTGAAAAGAAGCAGGATGACTTCGCTGCTGAAGTAGCAGCAATGGCTAAGTAAGAATTGCTCAATTCGAGAGAACAACAAGACTGTTGTTCTCTTTTTTTGGTGTTTAAAATTGAATATAACAACTATTAATATTGTTTTAATATTGCTAGAGTAAAACAAATTTAATTGTATACAATGATAAAATTATACTTGTAAGAAACGATCTTTTTGTTTAAATATGAAGTTTCATACATCAACAATTCTGTAATATTTGTTACAAGAATCAACGTATTATAAGAATATCTTAAGATTCAATTTTTACAGTGTACAGAGAAAATGTTACAAAGTAGAATATTGAAGATAAATTATTGGATATTATGTATGACTTTATTTCTTTTATTGAATTGCAGGTATATTTAAGGTGATTATTTGTAAATATCAATTTGTAAATGGAATTAAGGGTGTACACACTCATTTATGAAAACAGGGGAGGATATATCGTATGAGTATGAGAAAACTTCAAAAGATATTCGTTATCTTATGTGCTTTTATCATGTTATTGAGTGTTAACAATTCTGTTAATGCGATTGATACGACTACACCAGCACCTACAACAACTGTAACTACAGCTGCTAGTACACCAATCAATCCAAATGAAAAAATAGAGATATTATTTAGAAGTCTTTGGACTGGCAATGATAGGATACCTGCCCGCGTGCATTTGTTCGCAAATGGAGAAGAGTTAAATATTCAAACAACGGACCCATCTACTGGTTTACAACGAGATGGAATCATATTGGATTATCAGAATGCTTGGGAATATAGACAAGCAAATTTACCAAGATACGATCAAGATGGAAATGAGATTACTTATACAGCTACACAAGAAATCATTAATGAAGATCTCTTTGCGTTTCATGGTTTAAGATTTAAGACTGTTACTACTGGTTCTAGTGAAGAAAGATATTTTATTTTTAAAAATATTTCTATTATTAATATTAAAGTAGGAAAATCTTGGAATGAATATCCTAATATTGTTATTCCTGGAACGCCTAGTCCAGCATATCCACCAGTGATGTTAAATGTTAATACATTGGATTCAGAAGATTCAGTTTCCTATGATGAAGAGGAATTAAATGAGCTCGTCGCTGAATCGGATGCGTTAGATGCGAATGACTTAAGTTATGCAGCGTATACATCAGGTCTTGATGAAGTTGATACTTCTCTTGAAGAAGACGCTCAAGCTACTACAGCACAACAATCATCGGTTGCGATACCGGATTCTATTACCGTAAATCTTTTGGCAGATGGAGTTGTTGTAGGTACAATCCAAGTTACAAAAGAACAAGACTGGGAAAGTGAATTTGTAGGTTATCCAAGATTTGATGAAAATGATGGACACGAGATTAACTATACGATTGAAGAAGTACCTGTAAATGGATATAAGACAGATTATATTCATACAAGAGTCATTGATATGATTGTCAACCGTTCCATTATTGATATTCCAGTTGTAAAGAAATGGGTAGGTAAGGCGCAATCATCAGTCCAAGTTACTTTACATCGGAAATATACAACTACATATTTTGACTATGCTACATCTAGAAATATTACTGACAATCATGATGAAGTTGTAGAAACAATTGAATTAAATGCAGCGAATAATTGGCGATATATATTTAGAGAACAATATGAATTTTATGCTGTAGCAGGGCAGGATCCTTCGAAGTATGAGTATTATATAACGGAAGATAGTGTTGCAAACTATGCTACAGATATTACTGGTAATCAAGATGAAGGTTTTACGATTACAAATACAAATACTACTGATTTAATTGACATTCCTGTCGAAAAGAATTGGGATGGGGATACTGCAAATAGTACAAAGATTACTCTATTTGCAAATGGTAATGAAGTAGAAACAGTCGAATTAAATGCGACAAATAATTGGAAACATACATTTGCACATCTACAAAAATATAATAATGATGGTTCTGAAGTTGCCTATACTATTAAAGAAGTAGGTGAAAATGGAAACATCATTGAATTAGACGGAAAGAGGTTCGATGTAGAGTATTCAGGTGATATCACCCAAGGCTTTAAAGTTACAAACAAAAAGCTACTTGATCCTCCAACTCCTACACAAACGCCAAAAACAAGTGATGATACTCATGTAAAGGTATATGGGTTAATGATGTTACTATCTGCAGTATTGGTGGTTATCGTCGCAGCAAAGAGAATGAAATATTCAAACTATTAAATAACTAGTTTTACGAAATTTTAATTTGAAATAAAACTTGATTCTTAACTTAATGAGGAGTCAAGTTTTTTTATTGTGTTTGTTGTTTTATCCATTTATAATGCATGTATTTAACAATTCTATTATTCTCGAATTTAAATATATTTTTTTGATGTTTCAAAATCGAAAAAAGTGATTAAAAGAATAATTTGAATAATCTTTTTCATTTTTAAAATTAAGAGTAATATATTCATATAATGCAAGGAAGGTGTATGAAACAAGCAAAAATTATAATGGCTGTTGCTTTATCTCTTTCATTGACAGCCTGCAATTTACCATCTGGTTCAAAGAAATCGGATGTCAATATGAAAGATGGTACATATACAAGTGTTC
>JABZLU010000084.1:0-4823 GCA_015256605.1 Solobacterium sp. | reverse complement strand
GTGATTATCAAACCTGCCCGTACAGGTTCATCTGTTGGTATCTCAATTGCGCATAACGATGAAGAATATCTAGCATGTTTTGATGAAGCACGTCAGTATGATGAAAAAATCATCACAGAAAAGGTTGTAAAGCCAATGCGTGAAATCAACTGTTCCGTTGTTGGAGACTCCTATTCCTGTGTAGCCAGTGTACTAGAAGAAGTAAGTTCAGTTTCCCAAGATGAATTACTCAGCTTCTCGGATAAATATCTTGGTGGTGATAAGAGCACAAAGAGCGAAGGTTCTAAAGGTATGGCAAGTACAGCGCGTATCGTACCTGCACCACTTACGGATGAGCAGACAAGACTCATCCAACAGCTAGCGAAGGAAACTTTCCGAGTACTCGGTACTTCTGGAGTATGTCGCATCGACTTCTTGATGGACGCAGACACTAAGAAAGTCTATGTAAATGAAATTAACACTATTCCAGGTTCCCTTGCCTTCTACCTATGGCAAGCAGCTGGTGTATCCTTCTCTGAGTTAATGGATAAGCTCGTAGAACTTGCATTAGATAGAGAAAGAAGAAGATCAAAGATGACCTTCTCCTATGAAACAAATATCCTCAGTAACTTCTCTGCTTCAAGCGCAAAGGGTTCCAAGGGATCTAAGATGTAAGATAAGCCCACGTGTTGTGGGCTTTTTAAATGTACATTAGATAGTAAGAATAACTGGTGGAGCTCCCTACTATGTCAAAGCATAGCCATTCCACATACAAGGGCGGCGAAAGAGATTTTCCGTCTTCAATCATCCTTATATTAAACTTTATCGTTTTACTACGAAAAAATCAATCCAATGAAGTTCAGAAAAACATTCATGCATGTAATCAAACGAAAGCACTCCGTCTTGAAGTGCTTTCGTTTACTTAATTCTTTTACGAATACTATTCTCTAAAATATTATAGGGTATTCAAATTCACAACATGAACTTCAGGAGCATGCGAACAATACAATGTATCTAAACGTACTAAAAATTCTTCCGCATCTTCTTTGGATGGGAACGTTCTTACTGGTTCAGAAACTCCATTTACAATAAATGTCACATCATACATATCATCTGAATTGTATACAGCTGAAACTGTCATTGCTTGAATCTGTGTAGGAACATAGTATTTCGTTTCCTTTTCACGTACAACTTTTAAAATCATATCAATTAGCCTCCACGATACTTTTCTCTATATATAAATCATATCATTTACAATGACTTTCAACTAAGAAATATTTCCATTTTTGATATCTTCAAACATACCAACAGCAGCCTTCATAAAGTTATCATTCGCATTTGCTAGAATTTCTTTTTCACAAAGTTCTTTATCTGTAGTTGCATAGAACTTTGTAATACCGTGTTCATATAATGCTTCATAACCGTTTCCAAGACATCCACAGATTGCAATGACTGGGATATTTCTTTCTTTGCAGCGTTTGCCAATGCCATAAAGTACTTTACCATGTAGTGTTTGTGCATCAGCTCTTCCTTCGCCACTTATAACATAATCAACACCATCTAGCATCTGATCAAAGTTCATTAAGTCCATTACAACTTCAATCCCTGACTTCATCTCCCCAATTAAGAATAATGAGAAGGCTGCACCCATACCACCAGCTGCACCTGAGCCAGGAATTTCATTTACATCTTTTCCAAAAGTTTTTAGTAAAACCTGACGATAGTTTTCCATACCCTTTTCAAGTTCTTCAAGCACTTCTGAGGTACCACCTTTTTGTTTGCCATAGCACATTGTTGCGCCATTTGGACCACATAAAGGATTATCCACATCACACATGATTGTAAACTTAGCTTCTTGCACTAATGGGTTCATACGTGAAGTATCGATTGTAACGATATCTTTTAAACTATCGCCAATTCCTTTTACTTCATTACCATCTTTATCTAAGAATCGTACTCCCAATGCTTGCATCGCACCAATACCACCATCATTTGTGGATGTTCCGCCAATCGCAATCTTAATATCACGAATTCCATCATCAAGAATATGTGCGATTAATTCACCTACACCATAGGATGAAGTGTAACGAGGATCACGTTTCTCTTCTGGAACCAATGCTAAACCCACTGCTTCCGCAACTTCTAGAATTGCTTCTTTTTGATTTACCAAGCCAAACTTAGCTTCTCTACGCTTCATATATGGACCATGTGTTGGCACATACATAATTGAACCTCGCAGATTACGAGTGACAGTTTCCACTGTACCTTCTCCACCATCTGCCATTGTTACATCGATATATTCCACACTTCCAAACACGCGATGTGTCGCATGTCTTAACAAGCGATTAATATTAATAGCACTCATCGTACCTTTGAATGAATCGGGAGCAAACAAAAATTTCATATATCCTCCTGCTGTCGACATTTTTATTATGATATCATTCTCATCTGTTTTTCGCATCAAAAAAGTGGTTGATGATATCATCAACCACTCATTCACGACGTAATGCGTCGATAGGGTTTAAGTTTGCGGCCTTATAGGATGGTAAGATACCAAACACAATGCCAATTAACATAGAGAATAATACTGCGAAGATAGAGGCTTCGACGCTAATGGCTATCGGTGTACCATTGAGCTTCGATATCAAGAATGCAAGGATAACACCCGAGATCACCCCAATCACACCACCCGTCGATGTTAATACGACTGCTTCCGTTAAGAATTGAATTAAAATTGATTTCTTAGGTGCACCAATCGCCTTTTTTAAACCAATTTCACGTGTTCTCTCTGTTACACTTACTAACATGATATTCATAACACCAATACCACCAACGAGTAAGGAGATGCCCGCAATCCACAACAACATTGTATTGGTTGCTTGGGATAATTGTTGAATTTGCTTGGCTTGCTTCATCAGGTCCTCTGACTTATAACTTGTATCGCTATTGCCAGTCGCTGTCGCATTTAAGATCTCTTCTGCTCGCTTACCAATCGCTGTCATTGAATTTGTGTCTTTTGCACGTAAGATAACATTTTCCGGCTCATCATATTGATATAATAGCGGCCATACTGATGTTGGTACATATACCTTACCCGAAGTATCCTGATTATAGGTGTAGTAATCATTCATATTTTTAATGGTAGGTTCAAACTCCACTGCTGGTGAAACAACACCAACGACCACGAATGGTTCCTTTTGAATTTCTACTGTTTTCCCAATTGGATCTTCTCCTTGGAATAACTGTTCTGCAGAAACCTTGTCCAATAAACAAACCTTGCGATTCTTATCGATATCATTAGTAGAGAAAGCTCTACCACGGTTTACTACTAGACCATTTGTCTGTAAATACGTATCATCGATACCGTATACATATCCACCTGTTAAAGAGTTTGTGAGATGAAATACACCATCATATACCTGACGGCGATGATAGAGTGATACATTCACTACACCAGGAATATTCTTTAAATCATCTTTTTGAGAAGCAGAGATTTCTCTGTATTTACCAGGGATACCCTGTCCAAAGTCATATTCCCAGTCACCTTGTGTCATACGTACATTGACTGTATTAACACCTGAACCAATGAGGTTGGTTTGAATCTGTTCATTTGTACCTTTGATAGTGGAAACGATAGCGATGATTGCCGCAATACCGATAATAATACCTAGCATTGTTAGAATTGAACGCATCTTATGTGATAGGATTCCACGAATTGATAATCTAATATTCTCACCCATTAGTAGCCTCCTAGCATAGCGTTATCATCCATATCAATCTTCGTACGAGTACCCTCTATCGCACCATCTCCATATGGGAAGGCGATATAGTCCGTATCCGAAAGACCAGATAATACTTCTGTTGACATATTGAAATACACTTTACCCGTCTTAATATATGTCTTTACAAGTTTTCCATCTACATCTTTCATAACATATTTCTGTCCGTGTTCATCACGGATAAAGGCATTGCTGAGGTAGATAGAAGATGTATCCATATTTTCTTGTTGAATTGATAAAGCAAGATATGTACCTTGTTTTAAATCATCGCCTTTTTCAATATATGCAGTAAAACCATACATCGAAACATTTGGATTACCACCATAGAATCCATCACCAGAGTTCGTTGGGAAGTTATCAATCTGTGTAACAACTGCTTCGTAGATTGAACCAGTTTCATAACTTGTAACAGATACCTTTGTACCCTTTTGAATTGTTGTTAATAACAACTCTGAAATTGTACCTTTTACTTCTGTACCTGTTCCACCTGCAACAGTTAAGAACGGCGTTCCATCAGTAGGTACATGATTCATATCCTTTAAGCCTTTAATGACACCACTTCGCTTTGCGTAAACAACACCATCAGCTAACTGTGTCTGTAGTTCTGATAATTCCAACTGTTTACGACGAATGTCGATATCATACTCGCGAATTTCAGATTCCTTTGCGTGAATAGCACGTACAAGCTCAGAAGCTGTCATACCATCCGGTTCAATTTCAGGTACAGGTTCCTCGTGAGAAACTTGAATTAAGCTAAGTTTATGCGTCCTAAGATCTAACTTTGCCAAATCATTTGTTTCTGTACCTAAGATTTCTTTTAGTCTATCTACAGATACTAACCAAGAATCCACAAGACCTTTTGTTTTATCATCATCTTTGTAAACATCAAGGGAAACATAGAATGTCTTTCCATCTGTTTCTGCTTTCTGAATGAGTTCTTTAATAAACTTCCCAGTTAGGAAACCATCACTCTTTATCGCAAAGTGATATGGATTAGCTTTTGTGCCCTTTTCATATGTATTTACAGCAGGAGCTGCTGGGGTTGGAGTTGGAACTGGTGAAGTC
>JABZLU010000083.1:0-4828 GCA_015256605.1 Solobacterium sp. | reverse complement strand
ATGCGTATGCGTAAAAAGAAGTGGGCAGAACCATGGATTGAAGAACATCGTGATTTTGTCTATCAAAACCCAGTAGAAAACAAAGGTAAGTGGAAAGAGTTACTACAACGTGACACATTACATTTAGAAATCGGTACTGGTAAAGGTGGATATCTCAACGGTATGGCAAGACTTTATCCTAATGAAGCGTGGGTAGGAATTGAAAAAGATGTCAGTGCTGGTGCAGTCGCTGCACGTCATGCGGTAGAGGAAGAAAACCCACTACTAGAGAACAAACGCTTTATCATTGCCAATGCCGAACAATTACAGGAGTGGTTTGCGACTGGAGAAGTTGATGTCATCCATTTAAACTTCTCTGATCCATGGCCAAAGAAAGGTAATCATAAACGTCGTCTTAGCAGTGCAAAGTTTTTAGAGATGTATCGCGATATCTTGACGGAAGATGGATACATTCGCATGAAAACAGATAACAAAGATCTATTTGAAGATTCAGTATTGTATTTCTTACAGAATGATTTTACACTCACAGAATTCTCTGTAGATTTCCGCCGTAAAGATCATGCGGAGGATGTGATTACAGAGTATGAAACACGTTTTATGGAGCTTGGACAACCAATTTATCAACTTTGTGCCAAGCCATGCAGACATAAATAAACTATGATACGATAATGCAAAGGGGTAAGATATGGGAAAGAAGATTTTATTAGTCCTATTATGTATTGTATTAACTGGTTGTATGCAATCTAGTCAAACTATGCAAGAAAGACTAGATGAAAAGATTACTGCAGTGAGTGCTTTACCTATCCCAAGTGCAAGTCATCGAAAACCATTTTATACCTACTATACAGAGCCATCGATTGGTCATTATCGTTCAACCGAGACGTCGAACGAGTTTAGTTATCAATCCACAAAGTTTGTGATGAATCTAAACGTTCAAGCAATTATGGATTCTTCAACTGATATTGCGCAATCCATCTATGCACAACAGCCGATTGCGAAAAATACAGGAAGCTTTCAAAATATGTTGGATGAATCAGTAAGTTATGTATGCGAAATTTATCAGGTTGATCGTTATTACGCTGTGTTTTTTACATCATCAGCTGTGAATTTATTTGGGGTTACATATGCTGGTGATGCAGCAGAGCTTGCAGGAAAAATGTACTCTATTGCTCGTAGTGTCATTGTACGTAAAGATGTTGTTTCACAAGTGTATTCACACGAAAGTGCAATCGATTATGAAGGGGAAGCAATCAACCTGTATAAGGATATTGCACCTGAAGAAGGTACCTTACAAGAGTTAATTGAGGATAAAACACATATTGATAATAAAAAAGATGAGAATAAAACAACGGATAATTGATGAAATCATAAATAAAACGCTTTATTTTATGATAATATATAACTTAACAAGGAAAGAGAAATAGAATAAAATACTATTGTATATAAGAAAGGATAGACCTTATGCTCAAGAAATTACAAAACTTATTATTTGAGGATGATGACGAATTTGTAGAAGACAACACTGAAGCGGAACAAGTTTCAGCCTCTGCTCCAGTTACACCTACAGTACAACCACAAGTAACTCCTGTAGAGGAGACAGCACAAATTCCAGTTCAGCCTGAGCCGGTTTCTGAGATTCCACCAGTACCAACAACACCGGTTGAACCAGAACCTGTAAAAACATCCTCAGTATTTTTAGATAATGAACCTAAGAAGTCAACAATGATTAATCTTGATGATGAGGATAGTAAACCAGTAGAAAAGAAGCCAGCTGTTAAGCCTGAAGTAAAACGTGAAGAAGTTAAACCTTCTAAGGAATATCGTTTTAATCCAGTAATCAGTCCTATCTTCGGTATCGATGAAAAGGATATGGATGCTGTAAAGACAACTACTTCTAAACTTACTGAGAAAGAAAAGGCTAAGTTTGAAAAGAATGTTACACCAATTCTTTCACCTATGTATGGTATCGCTGTTGAAAAGCCAGTTAAGCCAGTTGTGAAGGTTGAAGAATCTGTTGTGGCTGAGACAGTGAAGAAGAGCGAACCTGTAAAGATTCCATCACCAACAGTTGAGGATGAGATTCCAGAATTCTCATTAGATGATATTCTCAACACACGTGATCAAGAGCCAAAGCAGGAAGATGATGACTTGTTTGGCTCAACAGCAACTTCTGAGTTTGATTTTGGTAACGATGACCAATTATTCCCAAATTTAAGTTTTGGTGATTTGGAGAAAGAAACTGCTGAAGATAGCACAACAATTATCTCTCGTTCAAGTCTGAACGATCACAGTTCACATAAATAGTTAATCAAAACGGTCGTTAACGTTTGAAAGAGATTCGCTTTCGATGTCGACCGTTTGTTTTTTGGAGGTGTCTTATGGAAAGATATACATTAGATTTTAATAAGCCGGTACATATCTTCTTTATAGGTATTGGTGGTATCAGTATGAGTGGTCTTGCAAAAGTGTTGGTAGATCGTGGTTTTCATGTAAGTGGATCTGATAACCATGAAACAGAACTTACAAAGATGTTAGAACAACATGGTGCGAAAGTATTCTACGGAGGTCAAAAGTCTGAGAATATTACAGATGATATTGATGTTGTTGTATATACAGCTGCGATACATCCAGACAATCCTGAGTATGTGGCAAGTGTAGAAAAAAAGATTCCTATGATGACACGTGCGGAACTACTTGGCGAGTTGATGGAAAACTACAAGAGTAGTATCGCTGTCAGTGGTACGCATGGTAAGACAACTACAACATCGATGTTGAGTTATATCTTGATGGCAGCTAATACAGATCCAACAATTAGCTTGGGTGGTATGCTTGCACATATTGGTGGTAATATTCGTGTTGGAAGAGGAAAGACATTCCTAACAGAGGCTTGTGAATACACAAATAGTTTCTTAGAACTAAAACCACTTGTTGGAATCATCTTAAACGTTGAGGCAGATCATTTAGATTTCTTTAAAGATATCGATGATATTCGTTTATCATTTAGAAAGTTTGCGTCTGGCATTAAAGAAGGTGGAACACTTGTTATCAATCATAGTATTCATGATAAAGAATATATAATTGGTGATTTTAAAGGTGCGGTCATTACTTTTGGTGAAGATGGTGATATGCATGCAAGAAATATTGTATACGATGCATTAGGGAACCCTGGCTTTGAGGTATATTACAAGGATGAAAAATTGGGTAATGTACAGCTACTTGTTCCAGGCAAGCATAATGTAGATAATGCGTTGGCTGCGATTGCGACTGCATATAGTATCGGGATAGATTTTGCTGCAATTAAACAAGGTCTGGTAAGTTATAGTGGTGTTGATCGTCGTTTCCAATATAAAGGTAAGTGTAATGGTGCAACGGTCATCGATGACTATGCACATCATCCACAGGAAATTGAAGCAACACTCAATGCCGCAAAACATTACCCACATAAAAAGTTGTATGTTGTATTCCAACCACATACGTATTCACGCACAATTGCGTTATTACCGGAATTCGCAAAGGCATTAGAGAATGCGGATGTCGTAATACTTGCGGAAATCTACGCAGCCCGTGAAGTGAATACAACAGGTGTTAGTGCAGAAGATATCTCGAAGTTAATGGATCAAAGTAAAGTAACTTCCTTCTACTTACCAACTTTTGAAGAGATTGAAGATTATCTACGTAGTCATCTTGAAGAAGGCGACCTATGTATTACCATGGGGGCTGGAAACGTAACTGATATTGGACCAAAACTTGTACAATAGTGATTAGCCGATTGGAGATAATCCAATCGGTTTTTGTTTACATATACAACGTTATGATTCTATTGCTCAAATAAATTTAAGATGTCTATCATTACATGATTCCAACATATGTACTATGATGATATTGTTGAAGTATTTGAACTATTGGGGAGTATTTTTATCACTTGATTAGTATATTCTATGTAAACTCTATGATTTGATTTGGTTTATTTGGAATAAAAATAGTATTTTTGCTTGATTGAAAAAATGATTTAAATAGATTGGTTACAGACAATCGTAAGCGTAACCATTTATTTTTGAAATTCTTTCATATATAGATAATTAAACAGATGTTCATGTTGAAACTTGCAATCGGATTATAAGTAGATAATTACACCGAAAATATTGAATAATGTTATAAAAATGCGAATTTATCAATTGTGAGAATTATTTGAAATAGCATATTCTATGATTGAAAACTTTTTCATAAATGACTATAATGTTAAAAAGAGGTAATCAATATGGATCAATTGATACAGGATTTACAAATCGTATGTACACAACTATTACCAATCATAGGAGCGGTTGTCTTGGTCTTTTTGTGTATCTTATTACGAAAGGTGTGGCAGACAGTCGATGTTTTAAGGAAAACAATCGAAGGTTTAGATCCTACGCTACGTTTAGTAGATAAGAGTATCGAGAAGGTTCAAGCACCGCTAGATACTGTTGCTAAATACAGCAAAACCTTTGATAAGGTTCATGACAAGACATCTGCTGCGATTGGCAAGATGACAGATTTTGCAAATGATAAGTTAGATTCTTTAAAAGAAACAATTAAAACTGGTGTAAATCCAGAGGAAGATCTTCCTGTACAAGTTCAGGAAGTTGAAAAGGAGACTACAAATGGCTGATGAATTAAAGAAAGATGAAAAATCCACATTCAACGAGTTTGATGACAGTACTGAGCCTATTGAATCAATTCAAAAGACAGTTGAGGATCTTAAACGTAAAATTCAAGAACTAAGTACGGAAGAAGAAGGAAAGACTGCAACTGAAGAAACTTCTGAAAAGGAAGATGAACAGTTTAAGAT
>JABZLU010000082.1:0-4854 GCA_015256605.1 Solobacterium sp. | reverse complement strand
GATAGATTAAGCGATGTACTTTATCGAGACTTTCACTTTGACGTGTATCCATTTCTGCCCCATATACCCAGAACCAGTTTGTGATTGGTAGGTTGTTATCATTGAGGACATTCTTTTGTAAAACCTTATCTTGTCCAATCGCTGCACCATAGAGGTCACATCCAGCATATGGAACTTTTAACATTTCAAAGAAACCTTGGATTGTGCCATCTTCGCCGTTTGTACCATGCATCACAGGGATAGCCACATCAATTGTACCTAATTCCTTAGGGCCAAATAGAGATGGCTTAACAGGACGGATTACAACACGATTATCCTCTGATGTAATGGATACTTGTGTACATTGGGAAATCAAATGTTTGAGATCCTTGTAGTTACTCATATCTTTTAATAAATCAGAGACATATAGTTTACGTTCCTTGGAAACATATACAGGAATGACATTGTATTTATTTTTATCAAGTGCTTCAATCGCTTGATGTGCAGAGATAATACTTACTTCATGTTCGACGGATTCACCACCGAAAAATACTGCGATATTTAATTTCATAAGACCTCCGTTAACACTCTTTATTATACTCTAAACTCTATTCGAAACGAAAATGAAATTTAAGAACTTAAAATGAAGTTAATCATAACTAATTAAAGTGGCTGAAAGTATAGAGAAATCACATAAACGTGGTAAAATATCAAGGAAGAAGAGGTAGGAATACAAAATGAATAAAATTGCACAGTTTGAAAAAGTTAGTTATGAAGAGTTTTATAAGGATTGGCTCAAGACTTTTCCAAATGAAACAAGAGATATTGCGGAAATATACAACGCAATTAAGCTCCCACGACGTGCAACGAAAGGTTCCGCGGGGTATGATTTTTATACACCAATTGATTTGAAGATAGCCCCACAAGAAACGGTATTAATACCTACTGGTATCAGAGTAAAGATGGCAGATGATTATGTACTGATGTTATTTCCACGTAGTGGACTAGGATTCAAGTATCGTCTACAGATGAATAACACGGTTGGCATTATTGATAGTGATTATTATTACGCAGATAATGAAGGACATATCTTCTGCAAACTAACAAATGATACAAATGAAAATAAGACAGTTGAGATTGCAAGCGGCCAGGGAATGTTGCAGGGTATTTTCGTATCCTTCGGTATTACGGTGGATGATGAAGTAGATGCTGTAAGAACTGGTGGCTTTGGCAGTACAACAAAATAGAAAGACAGGTTGTAAAATGGATTTAAAACTTTGGCAAGAAATAGATCAGAATGAACCAATTCCAGAACATATTTTGAAACGTATGGAGGAATTAAGGCATAGGGGTGCGATTTTACCTGAGGAAAAATATATCAAGCGTCCTACAATGATTGAAGGAATTCGCAAGGCTTCGCTATTAAATAAACAGGTATTAGACGAAGTGGAAAAGCATATTCACGTTGGTATGTCGACACAGGAAATCGATGATATCGTTAAAGATTTCACTGAACAAAATGGTGGAATCTGTGCACCATATCACTATGAGGGTTTTCCAAAACATGTATGCACATCAATAAATAGTGTTGTATGCCATGGGATTCCAAAGCACATTCAGAAACTGCATGATGGTGATATTGTCAACGTTGACTGCACAACAATTGTAGATGGCTATTACGGTGATGCATCCCGTATGTTCTGTATTGGAAATGTAAGTGAAGAGCGCCGTAAGCTTGTCGAAGAAACAAAGAAATGTCTTGAGATTGGACTAGCAGCAGCACAACCATGGAATACCGTTGGTGATATTGGTTATGCAATTCAGAAATATGCGACATCAAAGGGATATAGTGTTGTAAGAGAATTGGGTGGTCATGGAGTAGGTATTGAATTCCATGAGGATCCATTTGTGGCACATGTCGGTAAGAAGGGTACAGGTATGGTACTTGTACCAGGTATGATTCTTACGATTGAGCCAATGATTAACTTAGGGAAAGCTGCGGTTGTAATTGACCCATATGACAATTGGACAATTAGCACAAAAGATGGCAAAGATAGTGCACAATGGGAATATACAATTTTGATTACAGAAGATGGTAATGAAGTATTAAGTTATTAATATATTAGATAATTGGTGGAGGGTTAGTTGAAAGGACATGAGTAATCACAATATTTATGTAACAGGGCATAAACATCCAGACAGTGATTCAATCTGCTCGGCAATTGCATTTGCGAATTTATTGAATAAGACTGGTAGTACGGCAATTGCTTGTCGTCAAGGGCCTTTGAATGAAGAAACAAAATTTATTTTACGTACATTTCATTTAGATAATCCATTATTGATGACGGATGCACGTGCTCGTCTAGCAGATATCAATCTCGATACTCCTACAACCATTCGCTATGATGAAACAGTTCATCATGCATGGCATTTGATGTTAAGAACACAAAACCGTTCTTTGTATGTTCTGGATGAAAATGAGAATCTATGTGGGATCTGTTCTACGAGTGATCTTTCTCGTTATCGTATCCACGAAGATACAGATTTAAAGGATTTGATGGCAACTGCGACATTGGATAATATCGCACGTACGATTGGTGGTAAGGTTGTATTGCGACCAAAAGAATTCAGTACAAATGGTCAAGTGCACATCGTTACTTTAGATGATTTGAAACTGGTTGAGAGTTTTATCGCTGGCAGTATTATCATCATGTCAGAAGGACATGAAAAGCAATTAAACTTAATTCGTCTAGGTGTAAAATGTTTGGTTCTAACTTGTGATGAACATGCGGCAGATGATGTTAAAGAACTAGCCAAGGAGTATGGTTGTGCAATCGTTGAGACACCTGATCGTACCATGCATACAGCGACAGTTATCACGGAGAGTTATTCTGTTTCTCAGATTATGACTACAAACTTAATCTGTTTTAAGAATACAGAGTATGTAGAAGATGTTGCGACAAAGATGAATGCCTCACGTGTACGTAGTTATCCTGTTCTGGATGAAAACGGTAAAGTTGTAGGTGGTGTATCACGCTACCATACACGTAACTATAAGAAGTTACGTATTGCGCTTGTTGACCATAGCGCAACAAACCAAACAATGAATCATATTGATAAAGCAGATATCGTCGCAATTATTGACCATCACCATATTGGTGATATTCAAACAGACCATCCGATTGAATATCGTAATCATCGTTGTGGCTGTACAAGTACCATTGTGTATGGCTTATATTGCGAAAAGAATATCGTTCCAGATCCAACAATGGCTGGCTTAATGATGAGTGCAATTCTCTCTGATACATTAAACTTCAAGTCTGCCACAACAACTCTTGAAGATATCAATGTGGCTAAGAAGTTAGCAGAACTTGCAGGTATCGATGATATTGACGCTTACGCAAGAGAGATGCTTGGTGCTTCTGTTGCCTTGAAGGATTCTACACCACACGAAATCCTCAATCGTGACCTTAAGAACTATGATATCGGTAGATACAAGATTTCTATCGGGCAGACAAACTACAGTCATACCGAAGAAGTACAGAAGTTACTACCTGCATTCAAGGAGAATATGGAGAAAGAACAGAAGGATCGTCATTTAGATCTGTTACTGATGCTGTTTACAGATGTAATGGGTAATGGTTCTTACTTCGTCTTCTATGGACCGATGTCTTATGTATTATCCGAGATGATTGAAACACAGATTGATGAACATTCAGGTTATGATCCAAATATCATTTCCAGAAAACAGCAGTTATTACCAAAACTATCTGCGATTATCAAAGAACTCTAAGTCCTGCTTTGCAGGGCTTTTTGTGTTACCATAGATGAGTAGAAAGAGGTTTTATGCTAGATATTTGTTTACTAGGTACAGGTGGAACGGTTCCTTTACCAAATCGATGGTTAACATCCTTGTTGGTAAGATGGAATGGAAATACATTACTAGTGGATTGTGGAGAGGGTACACAGATAGCCATACATCAACATGGATATTCTTGTAAGACGATCGATACAATTCTTTTAACGCATTTCCATACAGACCATACAGCGGGCTTACCTGGTCTTTTACTGACGATGGCAAAGTCTGAGCGTACAGAACCTGTAACAATCTATGGGCCAAAAGGTTTAACAGAAGTATTTGAGGGTATCTATAAAGTTGCTCGTTATATTCCTTTTGAAATAAAACTTGTAGAGATTGATGGACCACAAACTGATTTTGAAATAAAAGGTCTTAAAATCAAAGCATTACATGCAAAACATAGTGTGCCTTGTTATGCGTATATCTTTGAATTAGATCGTACGCGTAAGTTTGATAAGGACAAGGCAATTGAAAAGGATGTGCCAATGAAAGTCTGGGGAAGGCTTCAAAAAGGCAATACTGTCGAGTTTGATGGTAAGATATATACACCTGATGATGTATTAGGTGAAAGTCGCCAAGGACTCAAGATGGTCTATGCAACAGATACAAGACCACTAGAAGAATTGGTGACATACGGAAGTCATGCGGACCTCTATATTGGTGAGGGTATGTATGGTGATCCAGAAAAGATTGAAAAAGCAAATCTAAACAAACATAGTACCATGCAAGAAACAGCAATCCTTGCAAAGAAAATGATGGTAAAAGAATTATGGTTTACACACTATTCTCCATCCATCAAAGATCCATTGGAATATGAAACGGTCATAAGACAAATCTTCCCGCAGGCGATCATTCCTGCAGATGGACAACAAAAGGTACTTCGGTTTGTGGATGAAGGGGAATAAAATGAGTGTCTATCATATTGTGATTAATCCTGCTGGGGCTAGCGGTAGGACAAACGAGTGTTGGGATATTATTAAAAAAGAACTCGATACAATTGGAGTTGAGTATAAAGT
>JABZLU010000081.1:0-4874 GCA_015256605.1 Solobacterium sp. | reverse complement strand
GTATGTAAATGGTGATCCTATCAAGGCTAAACTGATTATCGATGATACAGAGAAGCGCACGCATCATATAGAATATGGCAATCCTTTAGGGACTTTCTTAGTGGGTGATGAAGATGTGATTATGAATTTTGCAAAGGAGATACCTGACTTGGTATTTGCTTGGTCATCTTTGAAGGGGTTTGATGTATTCTTGCATTCTATCAATAAGTCGTTAACTGTAGAAGCTGTTCTCAAAGAGAAGGGCTATACTTGGGAAAATGTTATTGCGTTTGGTGATGCAGGAAATGATACACCATTTATTCAAAAAGCAGGAATTGGTGTTGCCTTGGGCAATGCGAAGGATGATGTTCGCCAGTATGCGGATATTGTTGCGGATACTTGCGCAAATGATGGTGTAGCGAAGGTATTAGAAGAACTCGGAATTGTGTAACTAAAAAAGTAGATGCTGGTCATCTACTTTTTGAATGGTTCATACATTGGATTTGGTTGATCAAAAATCTTGTGTTTTTTATTAGTAATTGGATTTCTAAATGCAATCCAGTCTGCCCATAAGCCCATAGCTGGGAAATCTTTTGTTTTAATTCCATAGAGTACGTCATTGACGATAGGATGATCAATACTGGAAAGATGAACACGGATTTGGTGAGTTCTGCCTGTTTCAAGTGTACATCCCAGTAAACTGTAGGATTGATAATTGCCTAGAGCTTCTACACGTGTGATAGCTTCAACTCCTGTTGAAGAAATGCGATACATACCACTGTTATGACGATCTCTTCCTAGTGGCTTATTGATTGTCATACGGAAGTTTGGATCAATATTACCATTTGTAATTGCTAGGTAGTGACGATGAATTTTCTTACTAGAAAGTTGTGCGTCAAACCATGGTTGGAAGAATGGTATCTTTGAGTAGATGACAAGTCCAACCGTATCTTTATCTAAACGGTGAATTGGTCGTACTGGCTGTTTGATGCCATGGTTGATCTGGTATCTTGCCGCATAAGCATTCAAGCATGTTGTATCTCCAGGATCACCATGGATAATCATACCTTCATCTTTATGCACGATATAGATGAATGCGTCTTCGTATATGACTTTACATTCTGTTTCTGCAGGAATCCAATCGATTGGTTCTTCTGGGAAGGTGATTGTGATAGTTTTGTGGTCAATGATTTCTTTGCCGTGTTTGACTGGGGTACCGTCTAATAAGATTTGTTTATTTAACAATAGTAGATATTTGTTTTTCTTTGATTGATAGTAATCGTTTAGAAAATCTTCTACTGTTTTTTTGAGGTATTTTCCTTCTGGATCAATCGTAATCGTATTGTCTTTTACGAGGTATTTCATTAACCTAACTCCAATACTGTAATAGATTCTACAAGTGGCGTTTGTGGGAATAAGTCATAAGGAATTACAGTCACTACGTGATAGCGTTGCTTGAGTACTTTGAGGTTCTTTGCAAGGGTGGAAGGATTACAAGAGATATAGACAATCTTCTTTGGTAGTACATGCATGATGGTATCTAGCATTTCATCATCCATGCCACTACGTGGTGGGTCAACTAATAAGCAATCAACTGTCTTCTTCATCGAAATCTTGCGTAGACCGTGTGCCGCATCATCACAGATGAATTCTGTATTTGTGATGTTGTTTAGTCTAGCGTTGTTTGTGGCATTTTCAACAGCACTTGGAACAGATTCAATACCATAGACGACATTTGCTTTATTCTTGGCCATAAGTGCCATCGTACCGATACCGCAATAAGCTTCTACCAATACCTTGCATGGGTCAATCTTACTGATTGCCATCTGATACATCTTTTCGGCTTGGTCAATGTTTAATTGGAAGAAGGATTCTGCTGAAAGTTGTAGTTGAATTTTATCCATAGCGATAGTTAATGCGTTTTGACCTGCAAGTACTTTTGCGGGTGAACCGAAAATCTGATTTGTCTTACGGTTGGTATTGAAGGATTGACATAGGGATTCCATACCAGGAATTTTCATAATTCTATCTATGATGATAGAAGGGATATGTTCTTTACCGGTGATCAGGGTACACTGTGCTTTGCCATCGATCACGCGTAGAACGATATAACGTAGTCCTTTTTGTGATCTCTGGTTATAGGCATCATAACCTTCTTCGTTGAGGATACGTAAGATTTCTTTACGGATTTCTTCTAACTTTGGATCATGAATTAAGAAATGTTCAATAGGGTGAAAGTGGTTTGTCTTTGGTTCATACATACCATTGACCAATACATCATGTGATTTCTGGACTGGTAGTTTGCATTGGGAACGGTAACCGACTTGTTTTTCACTTGCGTGCATATCACGCACGAAGGAACGTTTCACATTTCCGTATTTAAATAGAGCTTGTTCAAGAATATCTTGTTTGTGACGTAATTGTTTTTGGTAATCCAAAATAAAGAGAGGGCAACCATGTGCTTGTTCTAGTGGACTTGGGGATTCGATACGTTCTGGTGACTTTGTAATAAGTCGTTTGAGACGGGCCATTGCGTATTTTGGCTTTTCCTCGATGATTTCAACTTCTGCAGTTTCTTCAGGTAATACGCCATCGCAGAATACTGGCTTGTGCTTGATAAAACCGATACCTTCGCCATTGATTCCTAATTTCTTAAACTCTATTTTCATAGTGACCTCGTTTGCTTAAAAGCTTCTTTCTACAATATCTGTGTTTAGCGTATCACGCTTTTATCGTTCTTAATAGATAAAATGGCAAATTAAAGATTAAATTTAATAACCAGAAAAGAGGAAGTTCAAGATTGGGTTGTTGCAAACGCTTTCGTTACGTTTTAAAATGGATATAACGGGAGTCAGAAAAATTCTGACAAAGAAAGGGAAAGAATTATCATGAAGAAATTATTAACTTCTGTGCTATCACTTGCAATGATTGCAACGATGGCAGGTTGTGGCGGAGATACTGCAAAGAACAGTACTGCTACAGAAACAGGTTCAGGCAAGGCTACTGCTGAAGTTGCTGTTGTTACTGACGTAGGTCAGTTAATGGACAAGGGCTTCAACCAAGGTACTTATGAAGGTGCTGTAAAGTATGCAGAAGACCACAAGTTAACACACAATTACTATCAACCAGCTAACGGTGCAGACGCAACAGATAACGACCGTATCGATGCGATGAAACAAGCTATCGAAAATGGCGCAAAGATCATTGTAGCTCCAGGATTCTTACAGGCTAAGGCAATGGAAACAGTTGCCAAGGAAAACCCTGATGTTAAATTTGCATTTGTTGATGGATGGGCTTTAGGTCTACCAAACGTTACAGCTATCGTTTATAAGGAACAGGAAGCTGGTTACTTTGCTGGATACGCTGCAGTTATGGAAGGTTATACAAAGTTAGGTTATACAGGTGGAGGCGGAGGCGCTAACCCTGCATGTAATCGTTTCGGTTATGGTTTCGTTCAAGGCGCAAGTGCTGCTGCGAAGGAAAAAGGAATCACAGTAGAAATCAAGTACTCCTATAAGTATGGTTCTACATTCTCAGCTTCAACAGAATTACAGACACAGATTGCCGGTTGGTATGCATCTGGAACTGAAGTTGTATTCGCATGTGGTGGATCAATGTTCCAATCTGTATTATCTGCAGCTTCTGAATATGAAAATGCAAAGATTATCGGTGTAGACGTTGACCAGTCTGCTGAAAGTTCAAAGGTTATCACAAGTGCTATGAAGGGCTTAAGCGCATCTGTTGAACGTATTTTAGGTCAATTCTATGATAATAAGTGGGACAGTGAACTTGCTGATAAGGCTCAGAACCTCGGTGCAGCTGAAGGTGCTACAGGCTTACCAGAAGATACATGGTCAATGAAGAACTTCACAGTTGAACAATATAAGGCATTGTTCAAGAAGGTTGCTGACGGTGAAATCGTACCAGATTCTAAGACACCGGATGACGCAAACAACGCTGACTGGTTGAAGGGCATTCCAAACGTAACAATTGATTTTGAAGCGTAATGAAGTCATAAGTTCTTTACAGGGATGATAGTAACGCTATCATCCCTGTATTTGTATATTCTTGTTGTATGCAAGGACGGTTTTATATCCTGTATTAAAGATACATGATATAAAACTGCACATATAACCTTGCAAAAATATCATGTATAATTATCTTGCAACAAGAAAATAATTGATTATTACATCATCGGTAATGGAGGATAGACTATGGATGAGAAGATAGTTCATGAATCTCCCTATATTATTGAAATGCGCAATATTACCAAGATTTTCCCTGGTATTATCGCAAATGACAATATTACATTGCAGTTAAAGAAGGGTGAAATTCATGCACTTTTGGGTGAAAATGGTGCTGGCAAGAGTACTCTGATGAGTGTTCTTTTCGGTCTATATCAACCAGAAGAGGGACAGATTTATAAGAATGGAAAGCCAGTTCAAATCAATAATCCAAATGATGCAAATGATTTGGGCATTGGAATGGTACACCAGCACTTTAAGCTAGTACAGGTGTTTACTGTTTTAGAGAATATTATTCTCGGTGTTGAAACGACAAAGCTTGGCTTTATTAGTAAGAAAGAGGCACGCAAGAAGGTTGTTGCATTATCCAAATCCTATGGATTAAACGTAGACCCTGATGCGTTAGTTGAAAATATTACGGTAGGTATGCAGCAACGTACAGAAATCCTAAAGATGCTATACCGTGATAATGATATCTTGATTTTTGATGAGCCTACAGCTGTATTAACACCACAGGAAATTGAAGAACTCATGCAAATCATGAAGAGTCTTGCAAAGGAAGGCAAATCTATCTTATTTATCACGCATAAGTTAAATGAAATTATGCTGGTAGCAGATCGATGCTCAGTACTTCGTAAAGGTGCGTGTATC
>JABZLU010000080.1:0-4924 GCA_015256605.1 Solobacterium sp. | reverse complement strand
GCTTGCTTACCATTGAATAGCGCAAAGCCATTGATTGTCGCATGCATGAATGCGTCATGGTTATCATCCACAAACACAGCACATGCATCCTTGAACATTTCTGTAGGTACTTTTGTAACGCGCTTATCTTCACTTGGCGTCACAACAGTCTCTTCTGTTGGATTCTCTTCTGCTACAATCTTATCTGAGAAGCGTCTTGCGAGTGTATTCATCTCTAACATCTGTAAAAACTTTACAAGTTGTGGATAGTTTGGTGTAAAGGATAACTCTTTCTCACTCATCTCTACATCAACATCGCGACGAATTGTCGCAAGTTTTTTAGAAAGTAATGCGGAATCATGTCCTTCCATCACTTTCTTTTGCAAAGCACCCTTGAGTTTATCTTCATTTGCTAGAACGTTTTCAACTGTACCGTATTCTTCTAAAAGCTTGAGTGCTGTCTTTTCACCAATCCCAGGAATACCTGGAATATTATCTGACTTATCACCCATCAAACCCTTCATATCAATAATTTGTAGTGGCTCAATCCCCATCTGTTCCTTTAGACTTTCAGGTGTCATGACATCCATATCTGTGATACCCTTTTTCATTAGTAATACAGAAGTCGTATCATCCACTAGCTGTAACATATCATGGTCACTTGTGAGTACATAGGTTTGATAGTCCTTTGCTTTTTTGGAGATTGTTCCAATCAAGTCATCGGCTTCAATATCTTGCATCTCCACCCATGTAATCGCAAAGGCATCCAAAAAATCTCGCACAAGTTTGAACTGTGGTACTAAGTCATCAGGTGCTGGCTTACGACCACCCTTATAGTCTGCGTAGAGTTCATGACGGAAAGTATGTTTTCCTGCATCAAAGGCAACTAATACCGCATCTGGTTGAATAATATCAATTGCTTTTTGCATCATAGACGCAAAACCAAATACAGCGTTTGTTGGTGTTCCATCAGACGTAGTCATTGGTCTTCCATATGCTGTAGCGTAATACGCTCTAAATAACATTGAGTTACCATCTGTCAGTAATAATTTCTTCATTTCATATTCTCCCGCCTGAATAAAATCAGGTTTATTTCTTCTTATCAATCGTCGTAAAAGACTTTCTTTTATTATAGTCTATTTTGGTTTTCATACCGCAATATGACTCTTGTTTACCATAAAAGTATCCCTATTATTTTACCATGTATTAGGTTGTGATTCCATGTGCACATTGGTAAGCTTCCATACAAGTTTCAAAGAGTTCTTCTCTAGCAAAACTGAGAAAACTTGTCTGAGAAACGATGAGATGATCCAACACTCTTACGCCCATCAGTTTTCCACATTCCATTAGTTTTCCAGTCACTACTAAATCCTGTGTACTCGGTGTTAAAACACCGCTAGGATGATTGTGCGCCAGCATAATATCTGTACTACCAATCAGTAAAGCTTCCTTAAATATTTCACGAGGATATACTGCACTTGCGTTAATGGTTCCTACAAATAAGGTCTTTGCGGAGATAATTCGATGAGCTGTATTAAGATATACAACCAAGAACTTCTCTTGGCTACCTGTGCCAATTTCATTTCTTAGCCAATCGATAATACGCTCTGGATTATCGATAATTTCCTCTTCATAAGCAGTTTCTAAAGATGCTCTTCGACTAATTTCAAAGATGGCTTGCAATTGTAGAGCCTTTACCTTACTAATTCCTTTGATTTTACACAGTTCTTCATTGGACATACGTACGAGCCCTTTAATCCCCTTCGACATCTGTAATAAATTATCTGCCATTGTTAAAACAGACTCTCCTTGTGAACCAGTGCGTAATATTAATGCAAGTAATTCTCTTGAGCTAAGAGACCTTACACCATATCTTAGACCCTTATCCCGTGGTCGTTCTGTGCTTGGCATTTCACGAATAATCATTTCTCAAAACCTCCTACTCTTTATTACAAATCATTCCAAAAATTCCATGGAAAGATTAGTAAATTGACGCAATATCGTTTATCATTATCCCGAGGTGTTCCTATGAAAAATAAATATCCTACTATCACAATTTCTAAAGAAGGAGAAACTTGGCTTCAAAAAGGTCAAATGTGGATGTATCGCAATAACTTAGTACAAGCAGATGAAAAGATTCCTGATGGTGGTATCGTCAATATCATCTCTAACGATGGAACTTACTACGGTACAGGTTTCTACTCTCCTATCAGTCATATCACCTGTCGTATCTTAACCAAAGATGAATCAGAACTTATCGATCAAGCTTTCTTTGAACGACGCATACGTTTCGCGTATGACTATCGTAAGACAGTAGAACCAAATAACTTGTCCAATTGTCGTTATGTATTTGGTGAAGCTGATTTATTACCTGGTCTTGTTGTGGATTGTTATAACGATATCCTGGTAACACAAATTTCGAATACTGGTATGGAACAACACAAACAGATGATTTATGATATCTTACTAGAAGTATTCAAAGAAAATAATCACATCATCCAGGCTATCTATGAACGTAACGATATCAAAGTCAGAGAAAAAGAAGGATTAATAACCTACAAGGGTTTCTTCTATAATCCAAATCATGTATCTCCACAAACGATTATCAACGAAAATGGCATTCAACTTCAGGTAGATATTGAAAATGGTCAAAAGACAGGTTACTTCTTAGATCAGAAATCAAATCGTGTATTGTTACGTAATATCGCACGTGATAAACGTGTACTCGATTGTTTTAGCCATACCGGTGGCTTTGCATTAAACGCAGCTTATGGTAACGCAAAAGCAGTCACGGCTGTTGATGTATCAAATGTTGCCCTACAACAAGGCTACCAAAACGCCAAACTTAATCACCTTGAAGATAAAATTCAATTTATTCAAGCCGATGTATTCGACTATCTTGAGAATCTCAAGGATAACGAGTTTGATATTATCGTCTTAGACCCACCTGCATTCACAAAATCTCGTAAGACAGTGAACAGTGCCTACTATGGATATAAAAACATTAACATGAAAGCCATGAATGTATTACGCAATGGTGGTTATTTGATTACCTGTTCGTGTTCAAGATTCATGGAAACAAAACTCTTTGAGCAGATGTTACTAGAAAGCGCCAAGGAATGCGGGGTTACACTACGTCAGATTTCTGTTACCCAACAAAATCCTGATCATCCTATCCTTTGGACGATGGATGAAACAAGTTATCTAAAATATTTCATATTCCAAATTCTATAAAGTCCGAAAGGACTTTTTCTTTTCTCCATATCAAAAAAAGACTCACGTCAGTGAGTCTTAAACATCAAACTTATTGTCCTGGAACTACGTAATAGGATGGTAAGTAACCAGAGATATCCTGAACGGTTACACCGATACCATACGTAGCTGCGTGAACCATTGTTCCATTACCAAGTGCAATACCTACATGATATGGAGCTGAGTCAGAACCATAGAAGTAGAGTGCACCAGCTGGAGCGTTCCATACATCATATTGGTGAGTACCGAGTGCTTGTTGAGCATATGTAGTACGTGCACCTAAACCATAACAGTATTGAACTAAACCAGAGCAGTCAAATCCTGCTGGAGTTGTACCACCCCATTGATATGGAGTACCAACGAGAGATAACGCAGCAGCAATTCCACCAGCATATAAACTTGAATCATACTTAGATGGGTCAAATGTAGATGTAGTAGCAGATCTAGCAGTGTTCGCAGCTTGTTGAGCTCTAGCAGCTTCTTCAGCAGCCGCTCTTTCAGCTTCTTCTCTTTGACGTTGTTCTTCAGCTGCAATTCTTGCATCAACAACTTCTTGAGGAGTACGAACAGAGACTGTCATAGTCGCTGTAGACTTATTACCTGCAGTATCAACAACTGTATATGTAACCGGATAATCACCATCCGTGTTCATATCTACAGAACCTTCAACAGTTAACACAGGAAGGATGCCTGAATCATCATTGATATAAGAAATATAACTTGATGCGTTAAATGTATCACCGTTATTTACTACAACAGATGAATTCTTCAACTTGATGACAGGTGCTGTACTATTGACAACATTTACAACAGCTTTCTGAATAAAGGAATAACCTAAAGTCTTTTGTGCTTCGATATCACCAGTACTTGCAAGTGTAACCTTGACGGTAACTGTTTGGATACCTGTTACTGAACGATTGAATCCTTCAATATCCGCAACACTCTTCTCGATTGAGATATTTGTAAGATCATATGTTCCGTCAAAAGCAGCTCTTTCTTGGATTACCAAGCTCTTGATAGTATCAAGAGGATTTAAATCCTGCTGACTTACTTCAATAACTGGTAATGTGTTTTCCTTTTCAACTGTAGTAACTTTGTTGTCATCTGCGTATACTGTTTTTGTTGAATATGTACCGGCAATGAGTAATGCGGATAATAATCCAGCACCTACTCTGCCGAGTTTTTTGTTTAATTTATTTTTTACCATGACTCTATTTTACTTTTTTTAGTGCTAATTATGCAACTTTTTGGACCGTATTTCACACAATTTCACAAGTTTTTCAAAAAACTATAACATTTTTAGGTATTCCTCAATTATTTTTGAAAGTTCCTCTTTTGATTTTATTGTTGGTGAAGGTTCCCTTTTTTAATATGATGTCTTTAGAGATGGTGCTGGCAGTTTCTAGAAAGGAGGCAATCATATGGTTGCCAGCGGTTATAAACATCTATCTTTAGAAGAACGTAAATCTATAGAAGTTCTATTGAATCATTCCGACATCAAACTAAAACAGATAGCACTTTCTATCAATCATTCACCGAAATGCGTACGTGAAGAAATCAAAGCACACAGGGTTGTACGTATCCACTCGAATAAGACAAACAAATGTGGTAGGCAAGATTCTTGTAAGAAACATCGCCTATGCACATATTGCATAAGCGGTGATTGTAAGTCTTGTAAACACAAGGACTGCAA
>JABZLU010000007.1:0-13174 GCA_015256605.1 Solobacterium sp. | reverse complement strand
CTTTGATGGTATCCTAATCGGACATCATGCAGGTGCTCTTGTACAACTTGATACATTTCACGAGTCAAATATCGACAATACTTTTGAACTACAAGAAGGACTTGGTCTACTCTCAGAATTTGATATAGATATTAATTACGTCGAAGATGAAGAACATTTGTCTACAATCATTCGTGAAATTGAAGATGTAGGCAATCCTGTTGTGGCAATTCCAAAGAACAGTGGTCTTTTAATCGTGGATGGTGAATTTACATTATTAGGGGATGCCTTTGTTTTAAATCATACACATCTAGATGATATCTATCGTGCCTATGATAGTTATCGTTATGATGTATAACTTCTAAAGGAGAATTGTTAATGAACGCAGATTTTCATATCAATGGAATACAACTAGAAACAGAGCGACTTATTTTAAGACCGTTTGTAAAAGAGGACTTAGATGATTTTTATGCTTACGCTTCTGTTGAAGGTGTCGGTGAAATGGCTGGTTGGAAACATCATGCTAGTAAAGAAGAAACGCAAAAAATATTAGATATGTTTATCGAGGGTAACCAAGTATTTGCAATCTACCATAAAGAGGATCAAAAAGTGATTGGTTCTCTTGGTGTTCATAAGTATGGAAGAGAAGAAGCTTTGACAGAGTTTGTGGCCTATCAAGGAAGAGAACTTGGTTTTGTTTTAAGTAAAGACTATTGGGGGAAAGGAATCATGCCAGAAGCAGTAAAGACAGTTATCAAGCATTTATTTAATGAATTGAACTATGACTTCCTGCTTTGTGGGTATTTTTCATTTAATCAACAATCAAAGAGGGTTCAAGAAAAATGTGGCTTCCAACCATATCGCAAACTAATGATGACTACCTCTGAGAATACAAAAGAACCAATGATTTTGAATCTTTTGATTAATCCACATAAAAATATAACATTAGAGTTTTCTCATCCTGAAACATTGATTTATCCACAAAATATATCAGGGAAACATATCTAGAAATATGCAGTAGTATTCGGTAAATAACAAAATATAAGTTGGACATCTATGATGAAAAAGGTATGATAGTTGCATGAAATATATTGTATGTGATGACGAACAGTTTCAAATGGATATCTTGTGTAAGTACATTCATGAATATGCACAAGCACATCACTTGGAAATTGAAATATTAAAATATACAGATTGTGATAATCTCTGGTGGGATTTGCAGAATGGTCTTGTCGCAGATCTACTTTTATTGGATATTCAAATGGAGAATATGACAGGGATCGAACTTGCTCGTAAGATGAGACAGGCACGTCTAAATCATTTGATCTGTTTCATCAGTGGTGTCAAAGACTTTGTCTTTGAAGGATATGATGTAGACGCATTAGCTTATCTTTTAAAACCTTATGAGAAAGACCAATTATTTAAGATTTTAGATAAGGCAATCAAGCAATTACATATATCGGATGAATTTTCGATTATTTCTTCTAAGAAGGAAGTATATAAAATTTATCATCGTGATGTGATTGGTGTTGAAGCACTTGGCCATGAGACAAAGATTTATTTGCGTAGTGATGGTATGAGTGAAGAGCCAACTATTATCATCAAACAGAGTATTCGTGAAGTTCTTGAAATGTTGCATATGCCATTATTACAAATTCATCGCTCGTTTGCGGTAAATATGAAAAATATCGTACGTGTGACAAAGAAGGATTGTATTGGTGAAGATGGTATACAATTCCCAATCGCACGTGGTAATTATGAAATGTGTATGCAGGAATTTATCGTGGCCAATCGAGGTGCATTATGATGGCTGGAATCATATTGGTGGGATTAGCATTTTATGAAGCTATTATCAAGAAGATACATCCAACATTCATGCATGTGATTTTATCAACCGTAATACTAGGAATTATAGGATATAGTGTTTATCGATTCTCTCATATGATAGTTGTATGGATTCTCTTATGTTTTATTTGGAATCATTATCATTTCTTAAAAGAAGAAAGAATCTTTTCAACTATCGTCATTCTGTTGTACCTTGGAATTCTGTTCCTTGGTGTTTATTATGATGGTTTTATCGCAGGTGGTATTGCGGCACTAATTTTTGTTTTATTGGAATATCTTCTACAAAGAATCATGAAGCGTGAAGAAGATAAAACAATTATCTATCAAAATAAACTAATGAAACAACAGATGGATGAAATTGAAAATATCTACATGACTATGCGTGGCTGGAGACATGACTATCATAACCATCTACAGTCTTTAAAAGGATATCTTTCCTTGAATAAAGTTGATCAAATGAAAAACTATCTCAATGAACTTGAGACAGATTTAGATTCTATTGACACACTCTATCATTCTGGTAACTTACAATTAGATTCTATCTTGAACGCGAAGCTTGCGATTGCGGAGAAAGGACATATTCGTATTCATTGCGATGCGTCAATTCCACCACAATTACATGTATCAGATTTAGACTTGTGTGTTATCTTAGGAAATCTATTAGATAATGCGATTGAATCTTGTCGAAAGATAGAGAATCCAGATGAACGATTTATTCGAGTTTATATTGGTATCCTAAAGAAACAACTCTATATTTCGATTACAAACGCTACAAGTGAGACAGTAAAGCAACGTACGGATCACTATTTCACGACGAAGCGAGGCGACCATGGACATGGGCTAAAGAGAGTTGACCAAGTCGTTAAGAAATATGATGGATATCTTAATCGTCAGAATGAACCAGGTGTATTTGCAACGGAGATTATATTACCTCTATAAGCATTTCGTGCATGAATTTGAACAATTCATGCATTTTTTTATTTGCTTCTGTCATATGAAGTATTGTATTTCTGCAAGGAGGTAATCACTATGAAACTTACTAGATGGAATATTTATAAGGATATGCTCTACCGATTATGGAAATGTGACCCACATGTAATCAAAATGATGTTGTTAGAGATTGTTATCTCGGTAATAGAAGGATTTATCGCTGTATTATTACCAGCTGCTATCATTCAATTTATTACTACAACCCAAGATTGGATAACACTAGTATTACAAATACTTGGCTTATTTGCGGTGTATGGACTCTTTAGCATGTGGCATGTTTACCTTGCAACAAGAAATAGTATGCAATATGTTATTCCAAGACAAAAATTATTTATCTTACCAGTCGCAAAAAAGGTACAGGAATTAACCTATTCCTACTACGAAACAAAGCCTGCTCAGGAAAAACTTGAAAATGGAATTCGTGCATTAAATATGAATATGGAAGGTGCGGAAGGTGTCTATCATAATACTGTGATTGTTTTCTCTGCAATTTTCAGTTTGATACTATATGCAGTTTTTATCAGCCGAATTGGCCTGCCAATTCTTTTAGCCCTATTATGTATTTCCTTTCTTCATTATGGAATCTATGAAAAATGCTATGCATTGTATTTAAAGAAAGATGAAGAAAAGGCAGAGAATTATTCGAAGTCGCGTTATTTTAATAGCCTTTCTCAAAAGAGTGCGAAGGGAAAGGATATCCGTCTCTATCAAATGCAAGATCTTTTGAAAACGAAGATGCAAGAAAACAACGATATTCTCGTACAGAAGACTATCGCTGCTTCAAAATACAAAGGATGGATAGCACAAACGGATGTTATTTTAGGATTTATCCGTGATGGAATTACCTATGGATATCTAATCTATTTGATGATGCATGGCATGATTGAAATGAGTTCTTTCGTTCTGTATATCGGTATTGTCATTAGTTATGGTCAACGATTTACAGCTTTAACTGCTGAGATTGCGAAATTACATTCTAATCTAGATTTAACAAAGAGAACGTATGAATTTGAAATGGATAAAAATGTGATTAATCAAGATGGTAAGAAAGCGAGTGCACCATTCGATATTATTTTTGAGAATGTATCTTTCCAATATCCAGAAAGTGAAAAGTATGTCTTAAAGAATTTTAATCTACACTTTACAGCAGGAGAGAAACTCGCTCTTGTGGGTGTAAATGGTGCAGGCAAAACTACAATCGTGAAACTGTTAAGTGGATTGTATACACCAACTTCAGGAAGAATCTTAGTCAATGGTATCGATTTGAAAGAGATCAATAAAGAAGATTACTTTGGAAAACTTGGAATTGTATTCCAAGAAATTGATTTATTCTCTATGACGATTGGTGAAAACATTTCTTGCATGCATGAAGAAGACTATGATGAAAATCGCGTACAAGAAGCGTTGCGCATCTCTAAGTTAGATACGATTGTAAATCAATTACCAAAGGGAATTCATAGTTATATCAATACAGATCTATCACCAGATGGAATCAACTTCAGTGGTGGACAACAACAACGTTTATTGCTTGCAAAGGCATATTACAAAAATCCTTCTTTACTTATCTTAGATGAACCTACTGCAGCGCTTGATGCACTTGCGGAGAAGGATATGTATGAAGAGTATAAGGAAATCACAAAAGATAAAAGTGCATTATTTATTTCGCACCGTTTAGCTTCAACTCGTTTCTGCGACAATATTGTCTTCTTGGAAAATGGAGAGATTATTGAACAAGGAACTCACGAGCAACTTATGAAATTAAATGGTAAATACGCCGAAATGTTTGATGTACAAGCAAAATACTACAAGGAGGAAGAACAAGATGAAACTCAAGCAATTCTATCAACAAACGCATGATTTGATTCAACTATTAAAAGTTCAATTTCCTCATATTACTGTACAGATGATTACATTAGCTTTCTGTAGAAGTACACCTAACTTTATTGTACTGTTTGGATATTCACGTATCTTAGACTTATTACTTACAAGCCAGTTTCAAACCGCAATTCAAGTTGTTACGATTATGCTAGTTAGTAGTTATCTATTATCCTTCATTGGTAATTGGATTGACTCTTATTTACAAGGATATGAATTTATTACAGATGAAGTAATCATGAGTCAGGTGAACTATATGTCGTTTACCATGCGCTATGATATTTTTGAAGATAACGATAGCATGCAAAAAGTACGTGCAGTAAGTAATCGTATGAATGCTACAGGAGGAACTGGTTCTTTCTTACAGATCATAATTCTGTTATGCACTAACTTATTTTCTGCTCTATATGCTTTCTGTTTTGTAGGGTACTTGTTTTATCAGGCAATGCAGTATTCGTTCTATTTAGTATTATTACTATTACTTGCAGTTGGCTGTATTTGTTTGGGTGTTATTATTTTAAAACGAACGAGTGCATATTATGAAGACTTAAATAAAAGAAATATTCATAACAACTCCGTGTTTAGTTATCTACTCACAACAATGGTCAATGTAGAATACAAGAAACAAATGATGATCAATCGAATGGATCAGTTATTTGAAAAGTATTTTAAAAATATTATTCAAACGTTCCATGTTTATTTGGATTTCTCTAAGAGAAAAGGAAGATATGAATCGGTGTATAACTTCGCATTAAGTATCTTTGGAGCATGTACATATATTTATATTGCATACTTAAGCATGCATGGTTATTTATCAATTGGTTCTGTACTCTTATATGCAGGTGCGATGCAACAACTTATTCAATACATTTCGGGTTGTATCATATCGTATAGTGATGCAGTATTCCAATTGGATTATCTAAATTACTTTACGGATTTCCTACATGATGAATCCATTCGTACCACAGGTTCATTACCAATTGAAAAGAGAAATGATAATGCATATGAGTTCTGCTTTGAAAATGTAAGTTTCCACTATCCAAATAGTGAACAACTTGTATTATCCAATGTGAATCTTACATTTAAGATTGGTGAAAAGTTAGCGCTAGTTGGACAAAATGGTGCTGGTAAGACAACAATCATCAAATTACTATGTCGCTTATATCAACCGAGTGAAGGAAGAATCTTGTTAAATGGTATTGATATTCAAAAGTTTGACTTCAATGAGTATACAAAAATCTTTAGTCCAGTATTCCAAGACTTTAGTATGTTTAATATCAGTGCAAAAGAAAATCTAGAGTGCGGCCATCATAATGAAGAAAAAGATATCAATGCGATTATCGCAGACGTTGGCCTAGAGAAACGCTTTACATCTGGTCAGGATGGACTAGATTGTGTATTGGAAGATTTAAATAGTGAAGGTGTTAAGTTATCTGGTGGTGAAGCACAGAAGTTAGCAATTGCACGTGCATTGTACAAAGACGCTCCATTTGTAATCCTAGATGAACCTACTGCAGCTTTGGATCCATTCTCGGAAGCAGAAATCTATGAGAACTTTGATAAACTTGTTGGGGGTAAGACAGCTATCTATATCTCTCATCGTATGAGTTCATGTAAGTTCTGTGATCGTATTGTTGTCTTTAAAGATGGTAAGTTAGTAGAAGATGGCAATCATGATTCACTCATGCATAAACAAGGTGAATATTACACGCTCTATCAAGCACAGGCAGAGTATTATCAACAATAACAAGAAGATATACTGTTTCGACAGTATATTTTCTTGTTAGTTATAAATTTTTTTCGAAACTTTAAAAATTTTTAAGTTTCGAAAAGAAGACAATATTTGTTACCTGTCACATGGATTATGGGCATGCCTATAAAAATTAGTAACTATTGAGTTATTACAAAGTGAATCTACAATGGACGTTGGAAAACTTCATCTGAAGGAAATTGATTTTGTGGAAACTAGTGACATTCTTATGTGATTTGCCGTATAATATGGCTAATAAAGCGATGACGAAAAGAGTAGTAGCCAAACACGCTATAGAAAGAGAGGAACCTAAACGCTGAAAGGGTTCTATAGAAGACGCTTGGTGAATTCACTTTTCCAGTGGGATTAATCATCCCCGTATATCTACGTTACAGATTAATTGAGGTGCGCACGATTGTGCGAATCAGGATGGTACCGCGTGAATAACGTTCCTGCAATATTTTTGCAGGAATTTTTTTATGGAGGAAAAGGTCGATGAGCGATAAAGTTATGCAGGTCCAAGAAGAAGCCTTAGCTGCGATTGAGCAAGCAAGCAACTTGGAACAATTACAACAAGTCAAAATTCAATACTTAGGTAAGAAGGGTAGTATTCAGGCACTTATGTCTGAGATGAAAGCTTTACCACCAGAGGAAAAGCCAGCCTTTGGACAGAAGGTAAACGTATGTAAGGATACGGTTGCCAAAGCATTAGAGTCAAAAGAAGAAGTGTTAAAGATTGCGGCTCTTGCAGGTAAGCTAGAAGCCGAAAAGATTGATGTAACATTAGCTGGAGATATCCATAAACTTGGAACGACACATCCACTTGTGATGATTCAACAGGAGATTGAAGATCTCTTCTTGAGTATGGGCTATAAGGTTGCGGAAGGTCCTGAAGTTGAACAGGATTACTACAACTTTGAATTGGCCAATACACCAAAAGATCACCCAGCACGTGATATGCAGGATACCTTCTATATCGATCCAAATACATTATTAAGAACACATACAACTGCGATGCAGATGCGTGAATTAGAGAAGGCAAAGGGACAGGTTCCAATCAAGTTAATTTGCCCAGGTAAGGTTTATCGTCGTGATGACGACGATGCGACACATAGCCATCAGTTTATGCAGTGCGAAGGCCTTGTTGTTGGTGAAAATATTACTTTAGCTGACCTGAAGGGAACATTAGAATACATGGCTAGCACAATGTTTGGTCAAGGCAGAACAGTTCGCTTTCGTCCATCATACTTCCCATTTACAGAGCCTTCTGTAGAAGTTGATGTTTCTTGTCCATTCTGTAATGGTAAGGGTTGTAACGTATGTAAGGGATCTGGTTGGATTGAAATCTTAGGTGCAGGTATGGTACATCCAAATGTATTACGCATGAATGGATTTGATCCTGAGAAGTATTCTGGATTTGCCTTCGGTGTAGGACTGGAAAGAGTTGCGATGTTGAAATATGGAATTGATGATATTCGCAACTTCTATACAAATGACGTTCGCTTTTTGAAGACATTTGATCGTTTTGACTAAGAGGAGGAAGGCAATGAGACTAAGTTATAAATGGCTACAGGAATATGTAGATTTAAGTGATATTACTCCACAACAACTAGCGGACAAATTAACAACTGCTGGATTAGAAGTTGAAGGAATTGAGCCAATGGCACAAGGCACTGGTCTTGTGATTGCGGAAGTGATTGAATGTGAAGATATCCCGGATACACATTTACACCGTACAATTGTTCGCTATGGAGCAGGTGAAAATGACACAACACAAATTGTATGTGGTGCTTCAAACTGCCGATTAGGTTTAAAGGTAATTGCGGCTTTACCGGGTGCAGTTTTACCAGGTATTACCATTCAAGCAAAACCACTTCATGGGATTGAATCAAATGGTATGCTTTGCTCACTACGTGAGTTAGGTATTGATCATAAATATCTTACAGAAAAACAAATTAACGGAATTGAAGAGTTAGCAGAAGATGCACCTGTAGGTGAAACAAACGTGCTTGGATACATAGGCTATGATGACACGATTTTAGATGTATCATTAACACCAAATCGTGCAGACTGCTCTAGCATGTGGAACATGGCAAAAGAAGTTGGTGCTATCTTACACCGTGAGGTGAAGTGGCCTGATTATGCTGGTAAATCCAATATCGGAACACCATCCACATTCAAAGTGACAAGCAACACTGAAAAGTGTGACTTCTTCATGGGTAAAGTTGTAAATCATGTAAAGGTAGGACCATCTCCAAAGTGGATGGTGGAATACTTACATGCGGCAGGTATCAACTCTATTAATAATGTTGTTGATATTTCCAACTTTGTAATGCTCGAAACAGGACAGCCATTACACTATTACAATCTTGCAAAGCTTCCAACAAGAGAAATTACAGTTGTGGATGATCGCCAGCTAAAGATAACTGCACTGGATGGTGTAGAGTTTGCGATTGAAAAGGGTGATATCCTTATCACTACAAATGGTGAAGTGACTGGTATTGCCGGTATCATGGGTGGGGAAGAATCTATGATTGATGAAACAACAGAAGGTATCTTTATCGAAGCAGCACATTTCAATAAGACTTCCGTACGTCGCTCATCTATCCGTTTAAACCTTATTACAGAAGCAGCCCAACGCTTTACAAAGGGTATTGAGGCATTAGCTGCACAGAAGGCAATGGACCGTTCTGTACAACTCTTACAAGAGTATGCATGTGCAGATGGATTTGAAGAGACAGTTACTTATGGCACAGATGGTTACAAACCAGTTGTGGTAAAGGAAACACTTTCTCACTGTAATGCTTTATTAGGTACTGCATTTACAATGGATGAAGTGAGAGAAACACTCACATGGTTAAACTTTGAACCAGAAGTAAATGGCGATGAGATTACATGTCATATCCCAAGTTACCGTGTTGATATCGAAGGTCGTGCAGACATCGATGAAGAAATTGTACGTTTGATTGGTTTTGATAGTTTGAAGTCTACATTACCAGTAATGACTACAACAGTTGGTCAATTAACACCAAAGCAAAAACTCAGACGTATGACACGCGAAACATTGAAGGCCTTTGGTCTTAATGAAATTGTTACATATACATTAATCTCTGAAGAAGAAATGAAAACAGCTCTCTCTCCACTTGGTGAAGCAATCCCTCTTGCGATGCCAATGTCAGAAAATCGTAAGTACATCCGTGCAAGTTTATTAAACTCTGTATTAACAAGTGTGCAATACAATGAAGCACACCAAAATACAGATAACTTGTTATTTGAAATCTCTAAGGTTTATGCAAAGGATAAGGAAGAAGAAAGACTTGCAGTTGTATTAGACGGCAATGTACAAAATGATCCACTTCACAAGTTAAATGAAGCTGGTGATTTCTATGCCTTAAAGGGAATCCTAATGACATGGTTAAATCGTTGTGGTTTCAATGATGCACGTATAACTGTACGTCCAAATACAACAGATGTAGAACACTTCCATCCATATCGCAGTGCAGAGATTCTCTTAGACCGTAAACTATTAGGTCTATTTGGTGAATTACATCCAAGCTATGCGAAGAAGTATGATTTAAAGAAAGTGACTTATGCGGAACTTTCATTGGATGTCGTAAATGAAACAAGTGCTTCTAAGGTGAAGTTTGTGCCGATTGATCGTTATCCATCTATCTCACGTGATATTGCGTTGGTTGTAGATAGAGAAGTAACAGCCGAAGAAATGTTAAAGATTATCAACAGTACAGGTAAGAAGCTTGTTCGTAAATCTGAAGTATTCGATATTTACGAAGGAGAACATGTTGAAGCAGGTAAGAAATCTGTGGCTCTACGTATTACATACCAAGCTTATGATCATACACTAAATGATGAAGAAGTACGTACTGTTCATGATGCGATACTTGAAAAACTCAAAGAAAAGCTATCTGCAGACTTACGTTCATAACAAAAAGCCGAGTCAATCGGCTTTTTGTATGCATGTTTATTAGTCTTTTGTTTTTAGGAATTGTTTACGATACGTACTTGGAGAACAACCAATCTCACGTTTAAACGCAAAGGTAAAGTAATTTTGGTTTGAGAAACCAATGATAGCGGAGATATCATTCATACTATAACTGGTAGTCTCTAATAGGAATTTTGCTTCGGAGATTCTTCGCTGTATCAAATAACGCATCGGAGAAATCCCCTTATATTGGTTGAATGCATGTACTAAGTAATATTTATTTAAGAATGTTAATTCACTGAGTTTATCTAGGTCGATATCTTCTTTAAAGTGATCATTGATATAGTTTTCGATAAAGATACATTCTTTCGTTGTCTTTTTTACTGGTGATACATTTAATGTTGTATTGGTACGACGTACCATGTTAATAAGCATAATCTCTAATAAGGAATTTACTAAGTGTTGGGAGTATTCATCCTGATGTTCCATTTCATGCAGTAATGTTTTGAGATAGAAGAGAATATCATTTTTATATGCTTTATAGTTATGCATACTGAAGTTACTATTGAAACGTTTATCATCACTATGGAAGTGTAAACCTTCAATACCTGCTACAATATATTCAAGAGGGGAATTCTCTTTACTAACCTCAGTGTGTTCAATATATGAGTTTACAATAATCAGGTCATCTGCTTGAATGTCTAAGTATTTGCCTTCAACAAAGAATTTACCTTCGCCAGAAATAACGTAGAAAAGCTCTGCACATGCATGACTGTGCGGAGTTGAATGCCAATCTCCTTCATAACGGGAGTGGGTAACATACAAGATCTTACCTAGTGAACGATCTTCGTTTTGGTTCTGAGAAATAGCTGTAATCACCGCTTTAATCATACCATGTAACGCATATCGGCATTCTTAAGTTTTAATTGATTATATGAAATATTGCGAAATAGATATATTAGAGCAATATTTCGATAATATTTAGCAATATATCTCTTGTTTGAAAGCGTTTTCAACAATAAACTGAAATTATCAAAAAAGTTTCTTAGGAGGAAAAGAGGAACAAATGAAAAAGTTATTAACATTATCATTAGCTGGTTTACTCGCAGTCGGCGCAATTGGCTGTAGTAAAAAAGAAGCTGCTACTTCACAGAAGGAAGGTGAAGAAACAACATTGCACATCTCTGGTCTAGATGGCGGATATGGCACAAAGGGTTGGGAAGCTGTTGTTAAGGCTTTCGAAGAAAAGGAAGGTGTTAAGGTTGACCTTCGTTTAGAAAAGAACATCGCTGATACATTACGTAGTGAAGTTCAAGCTGGAACATATCCTGACTTAGTTTACTTATCAGTTGGTTCCAAGGGTGGTTTAACAGACACAATGATCGCTGAAAAGATGTTAACTGACATCACTAGCGTTCTTGATGAAAAAGTATTAGGTGAAGATACAAAGGTGAAGGATAAGCTCATCGATGGTATCTATGAAGGCTTAGCGACAGAACCATACGCTGATGGCAAGTTATACTTAGCACCTATCAATTACAGCCCATGTGGACTATTCTACAACGCTAACCTATTTAAGGAAAAGGGATGGAGTGTTCCTACAACTTGGGATGAAATGTGGGAATTAGGAGATAAGGCGAAGGCTGAAGGTATCTCATTATTTACATACCCAACAACAGGTTACTTCGATGCATTCTTCTCTGCTTTATTAAATGAGACAGCAGGACCAGAAGTATATGCTAAGTTAATGACATATAACGTTGATGCTTGGAAGTTACCAGAAGTTAAGAAGGCATTCGAAATCGTGGGCAAGCTTGCTCAGTATGTTGAACCAACAACAGTAGCTAATGCTAACGGTGATAACTTTAAGAAGAACCAGCAATTAATCTTAGACAACAAGGCATTATTCGTTCCTAACGGAACATGGTTGCCAGGTGAAATGAAGGAAGCTCCACGTGCCAATGGATTTGAATGGGGATTCACAGCTTTACCTAAGGTAACTGCTACAGGTGATGCTTACTCTACAACATTTACAGAACAGGTATTTATTCCTAAAGAAGCTAAGAATCCAGAATTAGCTAAGAAGTTCATTACATTCTTATACTCTGATGAAGCTACAAAGTTATTCTATGAAAATGGTGGTGCTGTAATGCCAACTAAGGATGCTTCTAAGTTCATCGGTAAGGATGACGAAAATGCTTTATACTACACAATCTATGACAATGGCGCTAAGTCAAATGCTTAGGTTTCCAAGTTATGGACAACATCGTTGAAGGTGTGAGTGTAGCTGATGCTAATACAGGTGTTCTCTACGCAACTGTAAACTCAATCGTAAATGGTTCCAAGACAGTTGATGAATGGTATGATGCAACAGTGAAGGCTGTTGAACAGATTGCCGAAGCAAACAAATAATCAATTCGCTGTTAAGTATTAGAATTCATTAAAATAACGATGGTGAACAGCCGTCGTTATTTTAAGGAAGGGGGTAATGAAATGAAAAAAAGTGTTGAGAAGAAGCTGTTTATCACAATATGCTTAGCTCCAGCAATGATATTACTAACACTGTTTATGATATATCCAACGATAAATGTGTTTATGATGTCGATGTTTAAATGGGGTGGCTTAAGTGATAACCGCACATTTATAGGATTAAAGAATTTCCAGATGTTATTCAAAGATATGAGCTTTATCCGTGCACTCCAGAATACAATCTTGATCATCGTGTTAGTTACAATCGTAACGATGGCTTTCGCAATCTTATTTGCATCTATTCTGGTTCGTGAAAAGATAAAGGG
>JABZLU010000079.1:0-4975 GCA_015256605.1 Solobacterium sp. | reverse complement strand
ATTGGAGGCAGAGTAGTCATGGGTAAGGCAACAAGAGAAGCGTACGGTGAAGCATTAGCTGAATTAGTCGCTGAAAATAAAAAGATTGTAGTATTAGATGCGGACTTATCAGGAAGTACTAAGACAGAAAATGCGAAAAAGGTGGCTCCTGAAAGATTCTTTAATATGGGTATTGCAGAATCTGATATGATCGGTCATGCGGCTGGTTTTGCGACAAGTGGATTTATTCCATTTGCATCTTCTTTCTCCATGTTCTGCACAGGTAGAGCTTGGGAACAGATTCGTAATAGTGTCGCATATCCTCACTTAAACGTTAAGGTATGTGGTACACATGCTGGCATTACTGTAGGTGAAGATGGTGTATCTCACCAAGCAATTGAAGATATCGCATTAATGCGTGTTGTGCCAGGTATGGAAGTATATGTACCATGTGATGCTGCACAGACAAAGGCAGTTATTCGACATGTCGCTTCTACAAATACACCATGTTATGTAAGACTAGGCCGTTCTTCTGTTGAAGATGTATACACAGAAGGTACAGTATTCGATTTCAGTAAGCCTCATGTTATTCGTGAAGGTAAGGATGCTGTTATCTTTGCTTGTGGCTTGATGGTTCAATCTGCTTTAAAGGCAGCTGAAAAATTAAGTGCAGAAGGCAAGGAAGTTGCTGTAGTAGATGTATGTGCTATCAAGCCATGCAATGAAGAACAGATTGCTGAATTGCTAGCGAAGTATGATGTGGTATTCACTGCTGAAGAGCACAATGTCATTGGCGGTTTAGGTGGACTCATCTGTGAAATTGCTGCAGATAAGTGCCCTAAGAAGATTCATCGTATTGGCATTCAAGATACATATGCTGAATCTGGAGATGCCAATAAGTTAATGGCTAAATATAAGTTAGATGGTGAAGGCGTTTACGAACAAGTAAAAGCAGCTTTATAAAAAAGTAATTACAAAAAGATTCATTACGAGTAAGTAGTGAATCTTTTTTTATGCATGATACAAAATTTCGCAAAATGTACTTGTTTTTATATGTTGCTTTTTGTAAACTATCACTGTGATAAATATGTCACGCTTGACCGCTTATTATAAGCTGAGGCTACACGGACGGCCGGGTCAAATGCCGAAGACCTGTTGAAGAAGCAGGGACTGCATCGAGGATGCAGCAGGGCAGAAGGACTGCCTGATTAATCGGGATTTCCCGCATATTGAGCAATCAACTCTGTGCCTGTAGTAATCTTTTATAGATAAGTGTGTGACGAATTGAATACATACAGGTGGTATTGGTTGATACTGCCTTTTTTTGTTGGGAACCGGGAAGGGGAAAAATGAAAAAGTTTTATTTAGTTTTACTTGCGCTGCTTATGACAGCATGCACAACCAAAGCTACATCTGTAAAAGAGACTGCAGCAAATACAACTGGTAATTACACTGATGAAATGAAGATTGAGGACAATGAAGATCTAGATCCAGAAGCTGGTTCAGATTCTGTGGAACGTGCAGGCGACCACAAAGGAAGTCCTTATTTTACATCTTTAGATTATTACAATATGACAAGTAATGGCTCACTTTCAATTTTACCGAAGTTTAAAACAATTCAACAATCAAGTGAGTGGAGCTGTGGTGTAGCATCAGCCTTAATGGTAATGGATTTCTATGGTAAAAGAGGAAATCTAGGAGAAGAAGATCTTGCGAAGCTACGTTCTAATGGTTTAACTCCAGGCCCTACATCGGTAAAACAAGCCGTAGAAATGTTTAAGGGTGTCGGTGGATTCTCTGTTGAATCCAATTATGATCATGTTGGAGAGGATCCACATGAGGTTTTCCCTCTGTCACGTTTTAAGGAAGAAATTCAAGCAGGAAATGCTGTGATGGTTTGCTGGATTGAGTGGGGTGGACACTGGCAAGTAGTCATTGGTTATGATGATATGGGAACAGAGACAACACAAGATGACGTTATGATTATGGCAGATCCTTATGATACAACTGATCATAATCAAGATGGCTACTTTGTGTATGGTGCAGAACGTTTCTACTATAACTGGTCTATGTATGATTTCTTCGCAGAAGAAGGTAAAGAAGACTACGAACGCAATGCATTATTTGTATTAGCAAAGCCTGAATAATAAAACAAGCAGATTTCATACACACACGTGAAGTCTGCTTTTAGTTTATGATTCTCATTTTCTTCTCAGAACATAAAAAAATACCATATCACTATGGTATTTTTAGATAAGTGGAGCTAAGGAGGATCGAACTCCTGACCCCCTGCTTGCAAAGCAGGTGCTCTCCCAGCTGAGCTATAACCCCATGTATATCAATTCGATGAGTTTACCGAAAATGGTGGGCCTGAATGGACTTGAACCAGCGACCTCACCCTTATCAGGGGTGCGCTCTAGCCACCTGAGCTACAGGCCCAACTTCATCGAATGCTTTAATATAATATCAACCACAGCACCTAGTGTCAACACATTTTTGTAATTTTTTGGAAAATAATTTGGAATCCTGAGAAATACAGAGGTTAGACAGATTTTTATCGATTTTAGGTGATTTTCCCTTCATAGAATTGCGATGAATAGTGGTCTATGGTAAAGTTAGCAAGGATATGCGGAGGTTTTGCATGGAAGGTTTTATTATCTGGTGGGCAGGGACTGTTGGAAAGTTCTTATCACCTAAATTATCAATCTTTATAGTTAGTTTATTACCACTCATTGAAGAACGTGGTGGATTATTACTTGCCAAGATGCTACAAGTCCCTATGTGGGAGGCGGTATTCTGGTGTGTGATTGGAAATATCTTACCAATCCCATTTATCCTATTTGGCATTAAGAAATTAATTCATTGGTTATCTACTCATCATCTATCAAAGATTGCAGAGTGGCTAGAACAGAAAGCAATTAAGAATAAACCAAAAATTGATAAGTATGGATTCTGGGGATTAGCACTATTTGTAGGTATTCCATTACCTGGAACGGGTGCTTGGACCGGATGCTTGATTGCGGCTTTGTTTGAAATGGACTTAAAAAAAGCAACCCTATCAATTTTGATTGGAGTTGCAATGGCTGCAATTATTATGACATTAGTATCCTATGGATTATTAGGCGCAGTGTTTGGATAAGATCTCAAGTGAGGTCTTTTTTTGTGCTGATGAAATTATTCGGGTAAAGTTTCAAGTAGTTCGACAATACCTTGGAAGTCTTTGATTGTGGAAGATAAGAATGGAAGATCATGTGCTTCTAAAGAATCACTAGCGATAGCTATGACTTTTGCGTTAGCTTTCTTTGCGGCTAAGACGCCGTTGATTGAATCTTCAAAGATGAGGACGGGATTGTCTATACGTAGGCGCCTCATTGCCTCTAAATACATTTCATATTTATTCTTATATGTACCATCATCATAGACAATTGTATCTGGATCAATCCATTGGTCTAAGTGAAACTGAGATACATAGAAGTCGATGTTCTCTTTAATGGATGCAGAGGCAATTGTAAATGGAATATTATGCTGTTTGAGGTGGTGGAAGAATTCAATGACACCAGGAGCTAATGCTGCGTTAGGATCATTCTTTACATACATACGGTACAGTGATTCTTTTTCGGCAGATAAACGCTCGCATTCTTCTATGGAAAGTGTGCTATTTGTCATACGTTGAATTAAATCAACATTGGCCAGACCCCAGTATTTTTGTACAAGTGTTTCTCTTGTCATGTGTTTCCCTATGACTTTCATTGCGATTGTATCCCAAGCCTGAATATGAATATCTGTATCAAAGAATAGGGTTCCATTAAAGTCAAATATAATTCCGTTATAGCGCATGGTATCTCCTTTTTTGATTATTATACATTTTATTGATGCACATGACACTTGATTGTGTTTTAATATATGCAAAAAGAGGGAGATAGTTATGCAATACAGTGCTCTAATCGTTGCGGCAGGTAGTGGAACAAGAATGAAGCTTGGATATAATAAGGTTTATGCAAGACTATCGGATGGTACAACTATTTTGGATAAGACGCTTTCTGTGTTTTTAAATGATAGTGATTGTGTGCAGATTGTTCTAGTAACAGATTGTGTAGAACACTTTGAAAAAGAGCAGGGAAGAAAAGATGGTAGGATTGTATTTGCTAGCGGTGGAAAGACACGGCAGGATAGTGTTTATAATGGACTACGTGCGGTGCTAGCAGATGTTGTTTTGGTTCATGATGGTGCTAGACCTTTCTTAGATCAAGAATCACTAGAAAAGATTAAAAAGACAATGGAAACAGAGAAAGCGGCACTGCTATGTGTACCATGCAAGGATACTGTAAAGCATGTTCAGGATGGTTATGTTGTTGAAACATATGAGCGAAGTACTCTACAGTGTGCACAAACACCACAGGCATTTGAAACAGATTTATTACTCACATGCATGCATAAAGCAAAGAAAGATCACTTTATTGGTACTGATGATACTTCCTTAGTGGAGAAGTATTCAGATGTAAAAGTGGCAGTAGTAGAAGGAAAATACTCTAACTATAAAATCACAACACCAGAAGATATGAGATAAAAATTGGATAAAATTTATCCAATTTTTTATATTTGTCAAAATAACAAAAGAAATATTTTGAATATGCATTGTATAACAAAACAATGTTATATAAAATATAAAGTGAAATTAATCACATGTTATATACATGCATAATTGATTGAGTGAGAACATAAAAGGGGAGGACAATATGTTATTTCACATTAGCGGGGATACGGCCATATATCAATGGGTCGCAATGTTAGGGGTACTTGCCAGTTTAATCTTGTTGAACGAGTTTTCTCGTCGTACAAAGTTTGGTGGTATCTTGATGTTTTTTGTTTTACCATTAATTTTAACAGTGTATTTTATCGCAATTTATGTATCAGCTAGAATGGGTGCAGAGTGGGCATTACACAATCAAACATATCTATATATGAATGGTTGGTTCCATTACGCAAAGTTATATGC
>JABZLU010000078.1:0-4977 GCA_015256605.1 Solobacterium sp. | reverse complement strand
CCATGGTTTTGTGTAAGACCACTGATTAATGGTGTAAGCTCTAACTGATGATCTTCATCATAGATGGAGATATCTTCTGGCAACTTAGCCACCCACACTCTTCCAGGACATGTCCAGTCATCTTTGAATGCATGTGCACTCTTTAGCGTACAAGCTACTAGATACTTCTGATGATTTCTTTCAATTACACCAAAGCGATGGACGAATGGAAGCTTGCATAATGTATGAATCTGCCACTCGCCATCTTTTCTGAGATAGTATACGATCTTGGAATCTGCACCATTATTTGGAGAGTAGAACTTCCAAGTCGCAAGTAATGTAGGATATGTCTGGTTTGGATACTGTTCTAGTGACATCACACCACCAGGTCCATCCCACAACTTCTCTACAAAGTTTCCCTCATAATCATATAAGTAACATGGGTCTTCCTTTTCAGCAGCACAAGCAAGATAGTTCTTTCCATCAAATTCTACCTGTGCTAATGCATAACACTTATTCAATTTACCCAATACTTTCTTATTTACTTTCATTCAGTAAACCTTTCTAAAAAGCTACTGCTTAGCAGTAGCTTTCGTTGTTATTCTGCAAAGCCTGCTTCTTTTAATAGTGCTTGCGCTTCTTTATCTGATAATACGTTTTTCATACCGCAGATCTTAACGCCTTTTTTCTCTGCATCTGTAAACATGTTCTTAAAGTTTAGTGGGCAAAATACAACATCATATTGAGTTGCCGCACTCTTACCTTCCGATAAAGAACAGTGATGAATTGTAGATACCTCTACACCTAAATCCTTACATGCCTTTTCCACTCTCATCTTCATCATCAAAGATGTTCCGGCTCCATTTGCACATGCGACTAAAACTTTAATCATTTGTTGTTCACTCCTTCTTTACTTTTTCTTTATAAGCTTCGTAATCCTCTACACATAAGAAATATGTATCTGGATGCTTACGATATTGTAACTGTGGAATCAAGATTAACACTACCAGGATAATAGCTAAGCCAATGAATCCAGCATACTTCATAATCACTGTGAAGATTGGCCATACAACTGCCCAGTCCCACATACCTAGGTAACCACCGTTAGCCGCAAGTCCTACTGCACCAGCGATTAATGCACTACCGAATACTTGGCATAATCCTGAGATGAATGGGAATAACATAGCAGCTTTTATACCGCCCTTATTATTTGCGTATACAGCGATTGTTGCGTTATCGAAGAATACTGGAACGAAACCTGCAATAACAATTGTTGGAGACTTCAATAGTAGTAATGTGATAATAGCGATAAACTGACCTAAAGCACCGAATAAGAAGCCGATAGTTACTGCGTTAGGACTACCAAATCCATATGTAGCTGCACAGTCGATACCCGGAACAGCACCAGGTAAGAATGTATTAGAAATACCCTGGAATGAGTTTGTTAATTCTGTTACGAATGTACGTACACCAAGTTGTAAGATAGCTAGATATACAGCGAACTTAAGTGATGTATCTACTACATACATGAAGAAGCTTGCGCCTTCCTTAAGAACCTTCGTTTCAATGAAGTAATCTTTACCTAATACAGCCATGATAGCACCAAAGAAGATCATCATTAAGATAGCTGTAGAAACCATGTTTTCATTGAAGATTGACATGAAACCAGGTAATTGGATATCTTCAATTCTCTTAGAATTCTTCTTATTACCAAATAACTTCTTGGATAAGTATGAGAAGAATGCGATACCAAACATCTGTTGGTGAGCTACACAGAAGCCACCACCGTCTGTTAAATCCTGAGAAATTTCAACTGTAAGGTTAGAACCAACTGCCCAGTATAAGCCAAGAATGAGTGACATGATAATTAACATTGGTGTATCACCCAACTGTGGGAAGCAGAATAGAATTAACCAGAATGCTGTTGCGGCCTGTTGCATTTGAACGTGGCCTGTTGTAAATACTGCACGTAATTTTGTAATCTTGTTAAACTTAACAAGAACTAAGTTAAAGATAAATGCAATTAACAATAGGAACATTACTTGTGAAAAACTACGTCCAATTCCTTCCATTGCTGACTGCACTGCATTTTGTCCGAAGTATGGATCGATAACCATTGCATCTAAGTTAAAACGATCTTTTAACCCAACAAGAATTGGTCTGAAGTTACTTACTAATCCACCAGAACCTACGCTTAAGATCAAGAAACCAACAGTTGCCTTGATAAAGCCGGCTAGTGAATCATACCAAGTCTTTTTCTGAAGAATGTAACCAATTAAAACGATTAAACCAATAAAGTATGCTGGTTTGGTCAAGATATTACTTGCGAACCATACCCAAATTCCGTATAAAATGCTCATATTTCCCCCTAATTATATTATTTGTATTTTTCGATGACCTTTCTTAAGTCGTCATCATTTTGAATCTCTAATAGGTCATTTACGACCTCTTCATTCATTAATAGTTCAGATAGCTGCATCATATTATTTAGATGTTGATCATGATTGACAGCAGCGAGTGTAAAGAATAGCCTTGCGTCTTTTTCTCTATCATTATCGTCGAACGCAACTGGCTTCTCTACCTTCATAAAACCAATACCAGTTTTGTATACACCCTCTGCACCTAGCGTAGAATGCGGCATTGCTACATTAGGACAAATCACGATGTATGGTCCATATTCTGTAACACATTTAATGATTGCTTCTACATAACGATTATCGATGAACCCTTGTTCAATCAACGTTTCTCCACACCCTTTGATGGCATCTTGCCAGGTTGGAAAATCTTGATGGTAGCTAGTCAGATGATTATCTAGTATTTCTTGTAATAACATTTATTTTCTCCAATTATAGAATACTTGGGAATGGAACATTACGCTCCTTTGTAAAGCAGTCTTCGAATCCACGACGATAGTGGAACTTCAATAAGTCTTTATCTAATGGCCATGTATACTTACCACCCACATCCCAAATGAATGGATGGAACTTATACTTCAGTGTATCCTTCTTGAAGTTATATACTAACATAATTTCTTCTGGATCTGCCTTCATATTTGTCCATACATCATGGTGTAAAGGAATAATTACCTTTGCGTTAGTTGCTTCACCCATTCTACACATATCAACAGATGTCATCTTATCTTGGCAGCCTACAGGGTTTTCACCATACGCACCAAAGGCAATATCAATATTGTACTTCTTACCGATGTCCGCATAACAAATACTATAGTGTGAATCACCAGTATGATATACAGTTCCTGCAGGCATCTCGATTAAGTAGTTGACTGCTTTTTGATCCATGTTTGTAGGACAGATACCTGCAATGTCTTCGCCAACTTCCGTTGTGACAAGACATGTTCTGTCATAGGACTCTAATACATGAATCTTTGTATCCTTGATTGTAATTATATCCCCTGGCTTAACAACTTTACAACGCTCTTCTGGAACACCCCAGCCAACCCACTTTTTCACACACTCTAATGGTCCAATAAATGGCACATCATCGCTACAGTTCTTTAATACAGCTGCCGCAAAGAATGGGTCGATATGATCGTTGTGATAATGAGTTGCTAATACTGCATCACACTTTGTTACACCAAACGGATCATAAACGATTGGTGCTGCACGCAGATTAGGTTGTAGATTTTCAACGCCCATCATATTTCTCATTTGATGGTATGGGGCCATGGATGATACTTTTTGTGTTCTCTTTCCATTACCAAACCATAAGTCGATTGCGATGTTTGTGTCATTTTCTGTTTTAAACCATACACCTACACATCCCAACCACCACATTGAAAATGTACCAGGTTCAACAACTGTGTTGTCAATCTCTTCATTTAGCCATGTTCCCCATTCTGGGAATGCGCCTAAAATCCAAGACTCCCTTGTAATTTCATTTACTTTTGGCATGATAACCTCCTTTGTGATGGTTTTATCATACCAACACATTTTTTGATTATCAAAGAATTATATGTTCATTTAATCGTTTTTACGACTTATTTGTTTGATTTAATCATTTTTATATATTTGTATAGTATATTTTGGCACGATTTTGATAAATTCAAAAAGTTTTTATGATTGTTCATTCATTAAATGATATAATCATTCTGAAAAATGGAGAACAAAATATGAAAGTAGACTATCAGATTGTTCAAAAACGTCGTGATGACATTATGATGATTATCCAAAAATTAGGAGATGTTACTGTAAAGCAATTGATGAATGATTTCAATGTTTCCGAGATTACTATTCGCCGCGACTTACAATACTGGGAAGATCGTGGAGCCATCATTCGTTACCACGGTGGTGCAAAAATCGTTCAACATATGGTTGACCATGATAATAGTGACTTCACAAATGAGCGTTATAAACATGCAATTGCAAAAATGGCAGCTAGTTACATCGAAGATGGTGATACTGTCTTTATCAATACAAGTTCTACTGCCCTACTCATCCCACAATATATTATGAATAAACGTTGTACCATTATTACCAATAATGCAAAGATGGTACTAGTGAAACATAGTCCTTTGATTAGCATTGTGTTAACTGGTGGTGAGCTGCGTTATCCAAAGGAAGCGATGGTTGGCGATTTTGCACTTAATAATTTATCCAAAATTCGTGCAAATAAATGTTTCTTAGGTTGTAGTGGTATCAGTAGCACAAGTGGTATTACAACTGCGATCTTCTCCGAAACAGCAATCAATGAAACCATGGTCAGAAATACTCTTGGCAGTATATTCATTGTTTGTGATTATACAAAAATAGGTCAAACACACAATTACATTTCTGCTAGTGTAAATAAACTAAATTGTCTGATTACTGATATTAATGCGTCTGATGAAGAACTATTAAAAATTCAGGATGCTAATCCTAGAATGATGATTCACAAAGTTGAACCTCTTAGCTCAGCCGCAATTAATCAAGAATAAGTAAAAAAATATTTGAGTGATCAAATATTTTTTATCTGGCATATTTTATGTACAAGCCCTCCTAT